>CAIUKX010000434.1 GCA_903899795.1 uncultured Flavobacteriales bacterium | reverse complement strand
CCTGAACTGAACGAAAACTACATTCCTTATGTGGTAGAAACTTCTGTAGGTTTGGACCGAATGTTCCTGGCTGTATTGAGTACTTCCCACAAAAACGAAGTCCTGGAAGATGGTTCGGAACGCGTGGTAATGAGCATTCCTCCGGCGTTAGCTCCCTATAAAGTAGCTGTAATGCCATTGACAAAAAAGGATGGTTTACCGGAAAAAGCGAGAGAAATCATGGATAACTTGAAATTTGAGTTTCAATGTCAATATGATGAGAAGGATGCGATCGGAAAACGTTACCGTCGTCAGGATGCGATCGGGACACCTTATTCTGTTACTGTCGATCATCAAACGCTTGAAGACAACACCGTTACGATCCGTGATCGCGATACGATGAAGCAGGAACGAGTTGCTATTGCTGACTTATACCACATCATTGATGAAAAAGTAAATATGCGGAAATTATTGTCAGTTAAATAATTAATTTACGCACATATCCCTATTGTGGATTATTTTAACTTTATTTACTATGTTTGTAGGAGATAGATAAGGTATGGATCAAAATTTTTCATTTGTTGACTTTGTAATATTAAGACTCTATAATACCAATGGTAATGTAATAGATGAATCTATGCTTATAATTCAATACAACGCTGAATTTAACACTAAAATTGATGATTCAGTTATAAAATTTAGCCGACAAATAATTAGAGCAAATGATATTTGTATTATTGATAGTTTTAATGGAAATGACTATTATAAATTGACTTCAAATGGTAATAAGATTGCTTTTAAATATGGGAGTTACACCAAATATTTAAAATCTAATTCCAAGATTAAGTTATGGCTATCATTGGATAAAATATTAATGTATATTCTTATTACAGCGACACTTGTATACACAATATTATCCTACTTGAAATAGTAAATTAGTATTTGGAAAAACAATATTATTATTGAAATACCTATAAATATTTTTTGATGGGTTTTTTCTGACATTTTAATGAAAATAAGGTATGAATGAACAAGAAATTTTTAAATACGCTACCCAAATAACAGATTCAACACAAAAAACAGTAATTGAACTAAATAGTGGTGAAAAGATATATGGGTACTTTAATAAGAATATAGGCACTAAAAGCCTTGAAAGTAATATTTTGAACTTTGTTAAAACTCCTAAAAATGAACATTTAGATAGCAATATCACATTGAATGGTAATGATATACTATCTATTGATATATTAAAAATTACTGATTAGAATTTAAACATATTATATTTTTGAATACACTTTCTTTGGTGTAAAAGGTGTCTAAATAAATTCTTCTACTTATATAGATACCGTCATCTTTTAATTCAACTGTATCTCCTTTTTTAAGGTCTATAATAGGGGTATTGTCTTCGTTAGTTTGGTTTGAAATAATATCTCTATTAATTAGAATAATATTTAATTCATTATCATTCATTTAGCATAAAATTATACCGCAAATAATCCACAATAGGGATATGTGCTTTAATTTATACTACATTTGCTTGTAACAACGAATACAGTAAAAAGCTATGCCTCTGGACAAAAAGAAAATTCTGTTGATCGATGATGACATTGTTGTCAACAAAGTGAACCGGTATTTAATAGAAAGCCTTCAGGTTTTTGATACGATTGAATCGAAAACTGCTCCACAAGAAGCATTGGATTATATCTCTGATTTGATTGACACAAAAGATAAAATCCCTGGATTTATTTTGGTTGACATCTCCATGCCTGACATCGACGGTTTTGAATTTATTGACCTATTGGATGAATTGTTTGAAGAAAAAGGTATCGACGAATCTCCGGTTTTTGCCATTTTGAGCAGTTCCAACTACAAACGCGATTACGAACAATTCGATAAAACTCCGGCACTTAAAAAATTCCTTACGAAACCTCTTCAGAAAGAAGAATTCGAAGCTGTGTTGAAGGAATTGGATTTTATGTAGTCTTTTTAACCACAGAGTTAAAGGAGTTTAGCACGGAGTTCTTTTTCTGCACACTATAAATAAAAAACTGTGTTCCTTGGTAGTTAAATTTCACGGAGTTTTTTTTCTTTACACTACAAGTAAAAACTGTGCGACTCTGTGAATTAACTCTGCATTACTCTGTGGTTAAAAAATCTGCTCCTCTATCATAAAAACTCTCTTGTAACATCTCAACAGATTCACGTTTAAAACTTTTGCAAGTCCTCTCCAATGACTCCGGCTAGTCCGTTAATTTTGTTTGATTAAACACGATCCATTATGCATAAGTATTTGGTTATTCTTTTCGTCTGTTTGGGAGTTCAGCTTTTTGGCCAAACTTCTCAAAAATACAACAGCGAATACGCGAATTTTTATCGTGCAGAAGAATTGTTTCAAAAACAACAATACGGAGCTGCCCGCTATGAATTCAGAGCCTTTATCAATCAGTTCGACAAAAAAAACGATCCACTGTATCAGAAAGCATTGTATTATGAAGGACTTTCTGCTTTAGAATTATATAACAACGACGCTGTCAAACTGCTGGAAAATTTCAACAAGAATTACCCGGAAAGCATCTACAAATCGGCCATTTTCTTTCGACTGGGACAATATTTCTACCAAAAAAAGGATTACAAAGAAGCACTCGTCTGGTTCAACCAACTCAAAGCATCGGATCTCGAAACGGAAAATGTGCATGAATTTTATTTCAAACTGGGATACTCCAATTTCCAGGAAGCAAAATTTGTTGAAGCCCGAAATGCTTTTCACGCAATCAAAGACGGTGATTCTCAATATTCAGGTCCGGCTTTGTATTACTATTCTCACATCGCTTACCAGGATAAATCGTATCAAGTGGCTCTGGATGGATTTTTGAAACTGCAGACCAACGAACGGTTTTCTAAAATTGTTCCTTATTACATTGTTCAGATCTATTACCTGCAGGGCCGTTACGATGAAGTGGTGAAATATGCTCCAAATGCGCTCGACACCAGCAATCTGGTTAACGTGAACGATATGAATCACTTGTTGGGAGATGCTTACTACCGACTGAAAAAATTCGACGAAGCTATTCCCTACCTCGAAGCTTACAACAAGAAAACCAAGACAACGCGCGACGATGATTACGAATTAGGTTACGCCTACTTCCGCGCGGGAATGTACCCGTCGGCTATTAAACTATTTGACAAGGTTTCGAAAACGGATGATCTCTTAGGTCAAACGGCTTATTATCACATTGGGGAATCGTACTTGAAACAGGAAAAATTATCTCCTGCACGGGCTGCTTTCGAAGAAGCCTCCAAACTATCTGCCGATCCGAAAATTCAGGAAGATGCACTTTATAACTATGCTATTTTATCGTACAAGCTCGACATCAATCCTTATGACGAAGCGGTGGAAGCGTTGCAGTTTTACCTGAGCAAATACCCGAATTCGAAACGGAAAGAGGATGTGTATCAATATTTGGTGAACGTTTATACTTCGACTAATAACTTTGAAAAAGCACTGCAATCACTGGATAAATTACCGAACAAAGATGTCCGCCTGAAATCGGCTTACCAATTGGTGGCTTTCAACCGCGGTGTTGAATTGTTTCAAAAAGGAGATTACACTAAGGCGATCACAACGTTTGACCTGGTCGACAAATACCCGATGGATCATACGATTTTGGGGAAAGCAACTTTCTGGTCGGCTGATGCTTATTACCGACTGAAGAATTATGAAAAAGCAATTCAGGGATACCGTGCTTTGCTGAACATGTCGGCGACTTTACTGCCTGATTTGAAAAGCGATGCTTATTACAACATCGGTTACTCCTACTTCAACATGCAGGATACGCTTTTGGGTGTTGAATCGTTCAGAATTTATACACAGCAAAACAACTTGAAGGACAAAAAGAAACTAGCAGACGCTTTCATGCGTGCAGCAGACGGATCTTACGCTACACGTCAAAACGAAAATGCGATCAAATTTTATTCGGAAGTTCTGAAATTAAAATCTGGATTTGAGGATCAGGCTTTGTTTTACCTGGCAAAAACGTATGGTTATACTGAAAACGGAACGGCTAATAAAATCAGCAATCTACAGGATTTGGTGAATAACTATAAACGTTCCAAATACATTGAACCGGCTATTGAAGAATTGGCAGCCACCTATAAGGGAAGTGAAGATTACGACAAAGCAAGAAGATATTACGAACAAATCATTTCGGATTATCCAAGCAGCATACGAGTGGTGAGAGCACGTGTAGAGATTGCCGATATTTATTTCAAGAAACAGGAATTTGCAAAATCAGAATTGGCCTACAAGCAGATCTTGTCTGAATACGGAACGGATCGTGTGGTCTGTGAAGACGGTGCAAGAGGTTTGATTGCGATTTATGATGCTTTGAAACAACCGGAAAAGGCGGTCGAAATCGGGGATAAATATCCTTGTGCGGGGATGACCAAAGATCAACAGGAGGAGTTGTTTTACAATCCTGCGAAACGTAACTATGATGATACCTTGCAACCGATCCAGGCAACGATTGATTTGTTCAACAAATATCTGACGAAATATCCAACAGGTTTATATGCCAACGAAGCCAAAAACTATATGGCCGATTGCTACTACCGTTCGAACGACATGGTGAATGCACTTGCGACGTATAAACAAACATTGGAAGGTCCTGATAATTCATTCACTCAACTGGCTGCGATTCGTGTGTCGAAATACTTGTTCAACAACAAACAATATGCTGAGGCAATTCCTTACTATGAACGCTTGGAAAAAATAAGTTCAACCAATGTATTGTTCAATGCTCGACTTGGTTTGATGCGAAGTTACTTCTTGATTGAGAATTGGGAAAAAGCGGCTGCTTATGCCAAACTGGTGCTTTCCAGCGGGGAGATCAATTCTACGATTCGTTTAGAAGCAGAATACGCAGGAGCCATTTCGAATTACAACCTGAAAAACTATACGGATGCCAAACCGGCTTTGGAATGGTTAGTGAAAAATACAACAACTGTTACCGGTGCTGAAGCGAAATACTTATTGGCCGAAATGTATTTCGATCAAAAAGATTTGGACAAATCGGATGTGGAGATAAAGGCTTTATTGAAAATGAAACCTTCGTATAATTACTGGGTGGCGAAAGCTTTGATTTTACAATCGAGAGCGATGATTCAAAAGGATGATTTGTTCCAGGCGGAAGAAACGCTGCAATCGGTGATTGATCATTATCCGAAAAAAGACGACGGCATCATTGCTGAAGCGAATGAAGTGATGAATGAATTGATGCAACTGAAAAACAAAGACAAGGAAATTGCACCGAAAAGTGAAACTATAATTGAAGTAAAAGAGGGAACTGATGAGAAATAAGAGCTTTTTATTCGTTTGTTTATTCTTGAGCTTCGTTTCATGGGGCCAGGGAGAAATTGTGGAACTGTGGGGAAGCGGAAACCGCCAGGTGGATCCTTCGCTGCGCATGGAACAAAGTCCGAAGATCATTGATACGGTGATGTCAACACCTGTGACGACTTACCCCTTGCTATCGCTGCAACAACCAACGACTATTCAACTGGAGAAAATTGAACCGGCGGTTGTGAAACTGGAACCGAAACTTCCGCAATTGTATCACACGTATGTGAAGGCAGGTGTGGGAAGTACGCTGATGCCTTTGGGAGAAATCTATTTCAACGGTACGCGTTCGCGCAAATACATGTATGGCGTTCTCGTGAAACACCTGAGTTCTTTCGGTAAAATCAAAGGGTATGCGCCGGCACAATTCGACCGCAATTCTGCCAATCTATTCGGAGGTATCAACGAAAAGAATTATACTTTGCTGGGCGACCTGCATTACAACAACAAAGGATTCCATTACTACGGTCTTCAAAATGAAAACATCAACCGAGATAGTATTGCTCAACGGTACAGCGATGCCGGAGGAACTGTTTCGTTTGCTTCTCATAAGAAAGACAGTGCTACCTTCAATTACAAAGTCGGTTTAACGTACAACAACTTTTTATCGAAAAAACCTTTGGACGAAAAACTATCCTTGTGGAGAGCACGCGAGAATTATGTAGCGATGGCAAGTACTTTCAACTACAAACAAGGAAAAGAAATTTTCTCGGTTGATTTGAATGCCAAATACAACGGTTACAAATACGGAACAAGAGACACGAGTCTTTCGCTTGTCGATACCGGAATTGTGTTAAACAACACCGTGATCAGTTTGAAACCGACCATTACCACCTTTGCAAAAAACAATCGTTTCAAAGCGCAGATCGGTGTGGATCTTACCTTGGATGTGCACAACAACCAGAATAAGTTCAACATCTACCCGATTGCCGAAGCAAAATATTCGTTGCTGAACGACATGTTTATTCCTTATTTAGGCGTAAAAGGAGGATTGAAACAAAACACGTTCAAATCGCTGACGCAGCAAAACGAATTCCTGTTACCGAACGTAGCGATGAAAAATGAAAGTACCGTTGCCGATCTCTACTTCGGGATCAAGGGAACGCTTTCGAAACGAATTGCCTTCAATGTAGCTGCAAGCTTCGCGCACGTGAACAACAAAGCGTTATTCGTAACCGATACTACTTATTCTGCTCGAAATAAATTCAACTTGGTTTTCGATACCTTGAACATCACAACGATTGAAGGTTCGCTTTCTTACCAATTGATGGAAAAACTGAAAGTGGATGCGATCGGGCGTTATTTCTCGTACTCGCTTAAACACAATGCTTACGCATGGAATTTACCGCAATGGCAAATCATCACGCGTGTGAATTACAATCTATACGACAAATTCTACGTCAACCTGGATTTGGATTTCGAAGGGGGAAGAAAGGCTTTGGTGTACAAAATGGAACCAGGTGTAAAGATGGAAAACAACCAACTTGCGAAAACATTAGGATTTGTAGCTGATGCCAATTTGAATCTGGAATACCGCTACAACAGCCGGGTTTCTGCCTTTTTACAAGCGAACAACTTCGCGGCTCAACGTTACAAAAGATGGTACAATGCACCTGTGCAGGGATTCCAGGTAATGGGTGGGGTGACGTTTAGATTCTAGATGTAAGATCGTTCGCAACAAGTTGCTCTCTTAAAGACGTAAGATAAAAGACCAGAGATAGGGAAATCTTAGATGAAAGGGGATTGAATGAGGGGGAACCATATAAGACATATAAGTTGGATGCTTGATGTTGGATTATTTAGTCTTCGAAAATCTTAGATGAAAGGGAATTGGATTGTGAGACAGAAGTTGCAACCACAAAGGACACAGAGAAGGCATTGCTTTGGATGACTGGTATTTACTTACAGAAGTAGCTGCTTGGCAGTTAAAAAAGAAGAACAAGATTAGTAGGTTCGAGAGTAACTTTTTTATGCTTGTGAGTAAGATGAGTGTATACTTGTGATTAAAATTTCAATTGGATAATATTATTTTGGTACTTCATCCTTTCATTTAAAATCCTTTTCATTTTTTAAATCAAAATTTGGGAGTGTGCGTAAATCTTTTAATTATATAATTTTTTGATCCTCTATTTTCGATAATCTGCTGAAAAGTCGATGAAGACAATTATAAGATTGAAATCTCCAATCTATAAATCAAAATGACTGAATCTAAAGTTAAAGTCCTCGATATAAAGATTAAAATGATTGAAAGTAAAATCAAAGTCCCCAATCTATAAATCAAAATGACTGAATCTAAAGTTAAAGTCCTTGATGTAAAGATTAAAATGACTAAATCTAAAATCAAAATCCCTAATCTATAAATCAAAATGGATGAAACTAAAGTTAAAGTCCTCGATATAAAGATTAAAATGACTAAATCAGAAATCAAAGTCCCCCCGCTCCGCATTAGTTCCACTGATGCGGAATTTTTCCTACTCACTTTCGCATCCCGAATCAATGTATCGATCAAATCGTAGATACGTTGTTGGTCTTCCGGGTTTAATTCCAGAATTTTCTAATGCCTTTGTTCGACTGGAAGTGTCAAATTTATCGGTGTACAAAACCCGAACTTAAAATTATATTTTAACTTTATTGACGATTCAATGAATCAATTGACGGATTGCTTTCCTATACGGATAAACTAAATTTAATTCCAACAATCGAAATAATGAGACGACCTAGATTGTCAGATGAACAAAGGCGCTTATTGATGGAAGAAATCAACGAATTAAAATATCGTGAAATTCTACACATAAGACGGAAAAGATTATACAACAGAACGTATAGAAAAAGTCGATTTTTTATATCGATGTGGGCAATTCGGGTGCTGTATTGTATCTCGTTTTTCGTAATCGTGTTTACGGACAATATTTCAGCGGGATTTAGAGATGAAATTGTACAAGAGGTGCATTCAGAAACGTACAAACAATATTCAAAAAACACAAGGGGTTATGATCTGGTAACAGATCTCGATATTACGACCAACAAAAGCAACTATTCAGCAAGTTTCCGCAGAGAATCTCCCCCCAATTTCAGCAAAGGAGACACGCTTCAAATTGAAAGAGATATTTTCAATAAATCGATGTATTTTAGCAAAAAAGATTGGGATCAAAAATATGCCTTCTCATTTCCTTTTGATTTCATATTAATGTTTATCAATCTCCTCCTCGTTATTATTACTTTGATCTCTTTTGCATTCAATGATGGCTTATTCAAATACAACAATTGGATTTGGGAAGCAAAATTCGGTTTTTTAGGGAAATAAAAGGGATTTCTCAAGAGGCATTAGCACATCAATTAGGAATTTCTCAGCAAGCATATCAAAAAATCGAAAGTGGGTTGACTAAACTAGATGTAACTCGAGCAGAACGAATTGCAAGTGAATTGGGTCTAAAACTCGAATTTCTTTTAAGCTTTAGTCCTGCTAACTATTGGTATAATTGTACTATGTCAGGCAATGGAACTTTTAACAACAATTTACCACAAGAATTAATAGATTCTTATAAACAACAAATCAAAAGTTTAAAAATTGAAAACGAATTTTTAAAAAGTCTGTTGTCGTCTAAATAATTATTTAAAATTGAGTCGTCGCAAGTTTACCACAACGTAAATAGATTACTTTTCGCTGTGAGATATTTGTAGAAAAAAGTTATGACAATAATTGAATTTTTACATTATTTCCCTAACGAAGAGGCTTGTAAAAGACATTTGAAAGCCCAAAGAGAAAAACAAGGCATCAGTTGTAAAAAATGTCGTT
>CAIUKX010000433.1 GCA_903899795.1 uncultured Flavobacteriales bacterium | reverse complement strand
TGTCATAACTTTTTTCTACAAATATCTCACAGCGAAAAGTAATCTATTTACGTTGTGGTAAACTTGCGACGACTCAATTTTTCAATTCCTGATTCTCTTTTTCCAAAGCTTCAAGTCTTTTATTCTGTTCCACCAAATAAATTGTTAACTCTTCGATCTTCTTTAATAAAATAGCATCAGTAGCACCTAAATCATTTCCGTTTTTTTCCATTTCATCAGCCGAAGGAACACCTATTAAATGCTTGTTATTTTTGTAGTATACTTCTACTTCATTTAAACTTGGTAATTTATATCCTTTAGCAAACACATAATCGGCCCATTCACTTGTTGCTACTGTTACATAAATACTTTTGGCAATCATTTTTCCATCAACAGACAAACGTGCGTCCGAATGAATTCCAGTACCTGTATGTGAACCCATGGTTACGTTACCATTTGCCAAATTAATCGAGAAAAAATCAGGAGAAAAATTAGCATCAACAGCCTGACCAGTTCCAAAGCCCCAAATATTACTAGTTGTGTTCGGTGTTGTACCGGCTTTAAATCCAGCAGAAAGAACACTGTTCCACATACGAATGAATGAGATTTGCTGACGCTTTCCATCAGCATTAGTAATTTGAATGCCTTGACCATAATTCGTTGGGTCGCTGGCTCCATTTGCTATTGATAACAAGGATGCTGGTGAACTTGTTCCTATTCCCACATTTCCATTTCCAGCAATTCTTATACCTGCTGAAGAATTTGTCCATGGAGCAATAACAAAACCGTTTGTACCAGTATTTGTAGCATCAGACCAAAAAATACCATTATCATTTGTTTGAGTCAAATTATTATAATTTCCAGGACCTCCTGATTTATTTAAAAAAATGGTTTTATAACCGTTATTATTAAAATTTACAATTGCACCTGTCGCGTCCGCTCCATTTATATCTAGTTTATAGACTGGTGTTTGTGTTCCTATACCAATATTACCTGCTGAATTAATTAACAAACGATAAGCTGATGCTGTATTGTCATAAAAACCAAAACTACCAGCTCCTTCTGGTGCTCCGGTTGGTGCTTGCCTCAATGTAAAGATTTTACTCAACGCCGAATTTTGAAATTCCAAACTGTTATAATAATTGGTATTCGTCTGCGTAAAACGTGCTGTACCTAAATTAGACATAGTGGACACACTCAATTGTCTTGTCGGTGCATTGGTTCCAAATCCCCAAAATCCTGCAGTAGCCCCTGCTAAACTTGATTTTAAACGAGCATATTCGACCGCATTTGCCTTAAACACGACATCAAAATTGTTACCTGTTCCCAAAAAATCACTTGATCCCGCTGTGTTTGTTATATTTGCACTTGTTGCTTGAGCCATCAATTCAAATGAACTCACGATTGACAACATTGCTACCAAAATAATTTTCTTTTTCATTTTAAGTATTTTTAGATTTGGAACAATAATAAACCGTTTCACAATAAACAAATAACCAAACTGAGTACTTTGCGGGTTTGAATGAGTGGTTAACAGAATTACACTCTAAACAATAGAAAATTTTTATATTTGCACCAATCAGATTTACCAGGCACAGTTGAACACATTAATTATTTGTTAACCATGAAAACCATTCTAATTTCACTCCTCCTTTTTTTAACACTGCAAACTACGGCTCAAACTGCTGATGAATGGCTGAAGACAGCACAAACCCAACGAGAAAAAAAGGATAATAAATCGGCATTAAAAGCGATCGATAAAGCGATATCAATTGATCAAAAAAATATTCTCTACTACTTATTTAAAGCAGAAATCCTTTTCAGTTTGGAACAATACAAAGATGGTTATGATCAATACAGTATCGCGTTGACTATTGATCCGAAAAAATCGGAAATATTTGCTAATAGGGCTTATTTTCTAGAACGAATCCAACGTTTTGAATCCTCTATAGAAGACAATACCCGGGCTATTGAACTGGCAGAAAATGATTCCATAAAATACAGTTACTACTCAAACAGAGCAGCAGCTAAATCATATATGAGAGATTTTCAGGGTGCTTATGATGATTTAAAGATGGCTTATGATTTTGACTCAACGAATCTTGCAACATTAGTCAATCTAGGTGCAATTTGTGACGAAATCGGAAAAGGAGATGAAACACTAAAATTCCTGCTTAAAGCTGTAGAAGTTGATCCAACATTTTTAGCAGCGTATGGTAACATTGGTTACAAATATCAAAATATGGGGCAATATGAAAAAGCAATTGAATACTATAATAAAGTACTTGAAATCGACCCTAAAGAACCACTTGGATTCAGCAACAGAGCTTTCAATAAAATGAAATTGGGAGATCTGAAAGGAGCTTTGAAAGATATCAATACCTCCATCGAACTTTATCCGAGTAATTCCTATGCTTTCAAGGTTCGCGCATTGATCTTTATTGAAAAAAAGAAAATAGACGATGCTTGCAAAGATCTAAACACCGCTCTTGAACTCGGTTATAAAACTATGTATGGAAATGAAGTACAGGATTTAAAAAACCAATACTGTAAATAATTTTCACCAACTGATCAGTTGTTTCCAACGTTACTAATGGTATGAAAAAACACCTGATTTTTCCGTTATTTTGGATAGTTATTCATACTCAAGTTTATTTTAGTCAATCACTTATAGGTGGGTTTGTTGGCTATGCTAATTCTTCTTGCTTTGAGTCATGGTCTGACGCGAGTAATCCACACGCACAAGCAAATTTCACTACAAATCAATCTTATTTATTTGGAATAAATTATAAAGACCGACTCAATAAATCGTGTAATCTCGCCATGAGTATTTTGTACCAGCAATGTTCATTATCCGGCTCATCTGCCAATGGCGGAATGGGGGCTGGTTATGGTTCGCAAACTTCACTACAGTATTCCACCCTATTCTTAAAAATTGTTCCTGATTTCAGATTAGGTTCAAAAACCGGCTTCCACATAGGTGTAGGTCCCTATTTTCAATTCATTCCAACAACTAAGTATTCAAGCTCAAACTCCAGCTGGCAAATGCAATTACAACCTCCCTACTATCCTTTGACAAGTACAAATTATTCCAGTGGAAAGTCGCACAATAATTTACTGGGACTCTCTATGGGTTGGTGTATAAATTTCAGTTTTCAGGCACCGATATCCAAACGATTAAAATTTATATCTGAGTGGAATTTATACCGCGGTTTAACCTGCATTCCTGCACCTGAGATTGTAGTTGGCATCAAAAGTACTACAATGTGTATCAATGCAGGTATCGTATATATTTTACCAAACTTTAGCATTGGCAAACAACTGGATGGTTTTTGGGCAAAAAATAAAAATCTCCCTCAAAATATAGATCAAAATCCCTGATGTACATACGCCTTGAAGAACGCTTCTTCGTGACTTTTGCCAATCGGAATCTCTGTGATTCCCAAATTGATACTTTTACCTCTCACAGATTCTATTCTGTTCAAAGGAACAATATAGGAACGATGCACCCGAATAAAATCTCTTTCGGGTAATTTGTCCATCACTGTTTTCATGCTCATCAATGTCAGAATTGGTTTTTTACCCAATAAATGGATTTTGATATAATCATCCAAAGTCTCAATGTAGAGAATGTCCACAAATGCGATTTTCACCAAACTATATTCGGATCGAACATGCAGAAACTGATCTTCACTGTTGGTGTTTTGCTTTCTAAAATTGTAATATTCGTGAACCTTGTTGGCGGATTGAATAAACCGTTTTTCATCAAAAGGTTTGAGGAGGTAATCAACTGCATTGAGATTGAATGCTTCAACGGCAAACTCCTTGTGATCACTCAAAAAAACAACAATAATGGCTTGATTGATTTCTTTGTACAATTCCAAACCGGAATTTTCCTGCACATGTGTATTACAAAAAATGAGATCCACAGGATGACGACGAATGTAACGAAATGCTTCTATGGTAGAACTGAATGCTTTTTGCAAATTTAAGAATTGAATGTCCGAACAGAGCTTGGTGACCAAGTCCATTGTAGCAGTATTCTCATCGATGCAAATACAATTAATCATTCCTTGTCTTTTAAAACAGATATTTCCTATTGAATCAAAAAAAATCAAAAGGTTTAATAGCGTTTCCTTTTATTCTAAAGAAATCAAATATAGTAAAAAAGACGAAAGACTTGTAGACGTAAGACAAAAGACTCAAGAATGGTGAATCAATCATGATAGTCAAAGGATAAACGAAACTGTAAATCGAATAGCAAACTTTTTTGAACTACCTCAATCTGGTCTTAAACCGCAAAGCAGCATCGAAGATAATCTTGAATCTTTGAACGCAGTGGTCTTGAATCTACGTAGCCGATTGCTTTCTGATGACTTTCCAAAACAACTTCGGAAAAAATCGTTTTAAGAAAACAGCTTTGATTTCTTTGTTCCCAATCAAAACCTCTTTCTTCTTTTTATTAACGGCGCTTAGTAATTGAGAAACACATTCTTCAACGGGCATTCCAGTCTCTTGATTATGATCCATTACCCCATGTTCCGTTCCCTTTTCGTTCAAAGCGTGCAGTGAAATATCAGTATTGATTTTCCCAGGACAAGCAATAGTCACATGAATTCCATTTTTTTCTTCTTCCAGTAAAACACTTTCATAAAAACCATGCAGGGCATGTTTTGAAGCACTATAAGCCGAACGCAGGAAAAAACCAAACTTCCCGGAAACACTCGAAATTACTATAATATGACCCGATTTTTGTTTCTGAAAATAAGGTAAAACTGCTTTTGTCAAAGCTACATTTCCAAAGAAATTGATTTCCATAATTCGCCTGTCCACTTCAAGAGGAGTAACACTCGCCTCAGAACGCTGACTCAAGCCTCCGTTGTTGAACAAAAAATCGATACTTCCCATTTCGCTAAAAACTTTCTCTGCTAGTTCCGAAAAATGAGCTGAATGCTCCAAATCTAGGGGAACAATCAGATGATTTTCAGGATTTGGTAATGACAAACGAATTTTTTCAAGTGCCTTTTCATTACGGGCTGATAAAACAACTCTAGCTCCATTTCGAGCCACTTGTCTGGCAATTTCTTCTCCGATTCCCGAAGAAGCTCCAGTTACCCACGCCACTTTACCTTGAAAATAATTCATATCCGATTTTTTATCCAATGCAAAAATAAACATTCAAGTGCAATTCAACTATGAATTCTAAAAAAGCATAACTAAAGTAAATTCAAAACCAATTATACTTTATCTTTATCATCGAAAAACAAATACCGATTTTCTGAAAACTCAAAAAAAAATAACACTCTTTTTACTTTCAATCTTTGTCCTTTTGGTCATCGCATTTTTATTGACTAAAAAAAAGGAATATACCGTATTCTCAATCCCTGAAAACACAACTCCATCCGAATTAGCTTCCAAAGGATTTAGTATTGTAAGAGATTTTAACATTCATGGAAAAACAGATAGTCTCCACGATGGAAGCATCAACTACTGTAAACTTGATTTAGGTGCGTGTAATGTCTAAATTACTTTTAGAGATAATGATACTATGAAAATCGGCTCCCATCGGATTTTCATGGATAAATCAACGTTTAAAGAAATGACAAAACTGACACCTGAAAATTATGCTTCAGTTGCTATTGACGGTGTAAAATATCAAGTAAAATACAAATTAGGAGAATGTTATTTGATTCGTTTGGGAGTAAAAATGCGTCCTTAATATTTTTGTTAAAAAATAGTTATCTAGCTTTTTTAATTGGAAAAAAAGTTACCTTTAAGTCAACCAAAATAGATCGACATGACACACCAGGAAATGCTTCAAAAAGTAGAATGGAAAGACCTCAAAAAACTATCCATCAGAGAAATGTTAATCGAAAACAACCTAACAATTCCATGGTTTATTGCTTCTATTTTACTAGCTTATTCCGGACATTACCTATTAGCATTACCATTTTCGGGCTTCTTTTTTCTAACTGGTTTACGTCAAGTTCACAATGGGTTTCATAATTCTCTTGGAACAAATAAATTTCTCACATGGTTTACGCTGTTCAGCAACAGTCTATTGATGATGGTATCTATCCATGCAGTAAAATTCAATCATATTCGTCATCATAAATATTGTTTATCGGAAGAAGATTACGAAGGAAAATCAGCAAATATGACTTGCTATGGGGCAATTCTTTACGGTCCTATCCATATGTTTTTAATTCACAAAGTCACCCTGCAGTTGGGTAATAGAAAATATAAGAAAAACGTCCTTTTGGAGTTAGCATGTATTTCTATTATTTTATTTTTGGTCGTTTACTACCAAGTCCATTTTTTGATTTATCACTACAGTGTGATGCTGATCGGGGAGTTTTTAATGGCCTTTTTTGCCGTTTGGTCTGTCCATCATGACACAGATGAAAATCCTGAATTGGCACGAACACAAAGAGGAGGCTGGAAAAACAAAATTACATTCAGTATGTTTTATCATTTGGAACATCATCTCTTTCCTGCAGTTCCTACTATTAAACTACCGGAATTAGCAAATAGAATTGATAAAGTACTCCCGGAATTAGAGAAGAAAAATACATTTTAGCGGCATAATAACTTGACATTCTTCCCTTTTTCCATATCCTCAACAATTCTCCTTCAGCAAGAAAATGGAGAGTATTATTCCGAAAAGCAACTGACCGAACAAATCGAGCAATGTTTGCATCACTATGAAATGTTAAGTCAAAAAACAGATGAAAACAAATTGTATTTCATCAAAAGCGATTGGACAAAAAGCAAACAAATGAAAGGAAAACCACTTCAACTCTATTTTCATGTTAGAAAGAGCCAGTCCAAACTTTCCATAGAAATTCAAACACCTACATACTTTGCTGTTTTCAGTTTTCTAATTCCATTTATCACACGAGGTAATTCCGATACAACTCTTATCCACACTTGTGCCGGAACAATCATTTTGCTTTATGTCTACGGAACAAAATATCTCTCCCTTCTCCGTTTGAAAAAAGAAATCATTCAATACATCCAATAATCCCTAAATTGTTAAATAATCACGAGGTGTCAATAAAAAACTTAATTTCGAATGATTAAACAATTCAAATGAAAACAATAACCCTATTTGCCTTTTTATTTCTGGCTTCTTTCAGTTTCTCTCAATTCAATGGAACGGCCAGCGATTATTTGGCACAAATCAATAATGATTTCAAACCTGTACAACAAGCTACATGGGAGTATATCAAAAGCTACGCGAAGAACCGAAGTGCAAAAAAGATTGAACATAAACGCATTGAATTAGCCAAATCCATTCAAAAAGCGTTAGACAAAGTCAAACAAGTTAAGCCTTTTAAATCCGAAACCTATTTAAGAGATTCTGTACTATTATTTCTGGAAGTGGATTTATTAGTGATCAACCATGAGTTTGCGAAAATTGTAAACATGGAGGACATCTCAAAGCAATCCTACAATGAGATGCATGCCTATATCAATATCGTAGAAGCAACACATGATAAATTAACTGCCGTTGCAAAAAAAGCAGATGGTGCAGAAGCTCGTTTCATTGCTCAATACAGTATCAATACGAATACACTGCCTGAAAGTAAAATTTCAGCTAAACTTCAGAAGGCATCCGAGATGTATGATTATTTCATTCCGATGTTCTTGGTTACTTTCAAAGCTTATATCCAAGATGCTTATTTGATTAACGCCATCAGTTCTTCCGATCTTACAGTCATTGAAACGGAACGAAATCGTTTGTTGAAAATCACAAAAGAAGCACTACTGAAGGTTGAAAAAATGGATGGTTATTTAAATGATTTCAGCTATAAAACAGCTTGTTTGGATTTATTGAATTTCTACCTGGATGAAGTAAACCAAGTTCAAAAGATCATCGATTTCTGGGAAGCGAAAACAAATTATAACGAATCACTGCTTTTTATCCGATCGAAAAGGGAAAGAAATCTCAAGCAAAAACACGTCGATAAACACAAATTTATCGTGAATAAGTACAACCGAGCTTATGCTGAAAACATCAAGGCAATCAATCACTTGGATACGGAAAGAGTCCGGTTGATTCACGAATGGACAAAAGCGGAAAACAGCTTTACAAGTCGACATGTAAATTGATTTCTGTGAATTAAATTCACAAATGTAGGATCATAAAAATTAGTCATCAAAACATAGATTTTTGGAAAACCTGCACACTGATAAAGTTTTTACAATATTCCTTGTGTGTAATATTTTTATAGGTTGAAAAATAAGGTGAAATAACCGGAAGTTTGGTTGCTTCTATTTTACAGGTCGTTCGAAAAAAACGATACATTAGTTTAATGAGTGCTTTTTGCCAGTATTTACTTGTAGAGGTTAATTGAAAATCACAATACAACCATAATCCTCCAGATTTTAAGCTTTGTTCTAGTTTAAAAAAAACTTCTTTTGCGGTCGACTGTGAAAAGACATCAAAAACAAAAGGTGTTAGCACAGCATCATATTGTTTAGGCTCTAAAAGAAGTTCTTCAATAGTTGCTTCAACGAATGTGAATTGATTTCTACCTGTCTTTCGTTTTCGGGATCGCTCAATCATTTTGGAAGAATTATCGACATAGGTAATCCTCAATCCCGATGAATGGATTTTTGTGACTTCATCAATGATCCATCCGGTACCTCCGCCGATAATAAGCACATTAGCTTCAGGAGGAATAAATGAAAGCAAATGGATTTGGGCATTTCGAATGGATTTACCATAAACCAACCGGGAGAGGGGATCATAAAAAAAAGCTATCGAATTAAAATTACCGGATTTTGCCATACAATTCCAAATCTTGTTGAATGCCCAAGGTAATAAATCTATTTTAGCCGTGATGATATTATATTGTTAATGCTAAAAACCATATAGAAGTATCAAGAGAAATCAATACATATTGCTCCATATTTACGACTTTATGTTAATTTTGTAGCAATTAATAATACACACAAAATGACGTTTGATATTGCAGTAATTGGAGGGGGAATCGTTGGTGCAGCGACCATGTACAAACTACAAAAAGAAAATCCGAATCTGAAACTTATCCTTCTGGAGAAAGAAAATTTACTGGCGGATCATCAAACAGGACATAATTCGGGAGTTATCCACTCTGGATTGTACTATAAACCGGGATCACTTAAAGCTAAAAACTGTATTCAAGGTCGTCACGAATTGGTGGCATTTGCAAAAGAACATAACATCGATCACGATATATGCGGTAAAATTGTTGTTGCGACCGAAGAAAGTGAACTGGCAAACCTTGAAAAAGTATACAACCTCGGAATAGCGAATGAAATCGAAGGAATCAAAAAGATTACCAAAGATGAAATAAAAGACTACGAACCGTTTTGTGAAGGGATCGCTGGTATATTTGTTCCATGCACAGGAATTATTGATTTCCGCGGCGCGACTGCAAAAATGGTCGAATTGGCACTCAACATCCAACCGGAAAGTCAGTTGAAACTAGGTCACGAAGTACTTGAAATTGAAAAAGGAAAAGAGTCTTCAAAAATCATCACGAACAAAGGAACCTTTGAAGCAAAATACCTTGTTTTCTGTGCGGGACTTCAAGCAGATCGTCTGGCAAAAAAAGATGGTGTTGACCTGAAAGAAAAAGTCGTTGGATTTCGAGGTGATTATTATGAATTAACAGACGAAGCCAAACACAAAATCAAAAACCTCATCTATCCGGTTCCGAATCCTGATTTCCCATTCCTTGGAGTTCATTTCACTAGAATGACAAATGGTGAAATTGAATGCGGCCCTAACGCTGTTTTCACCTTCAAACGTGAAGGATATGGTAAAACCGATTTTTCATGGAAAGACACCATTGATGCTCTTTCTTATAGAGGAACCTGGAAATTATTCTTCGGGAATATGCGTTTCGGAATCAACGAGTACAGACGCGCATTTTCAAAACGATTGTTTTTAAAAACCTTGCAGCGAATGGTTCCTTCGTTAACCATGGAAGACATCAAACCAGGCCGTGCAGGTGTGCGTGCACTTTTGCTTGCGCAAGACGGTGATACACGCGACGATTTCCGCATCGAATACCATGGAAAATCTATTCACGTGTTGAATGCTCCGTCACCCGCTGCGACTGCTTCATTGGCCATAGGAGGTTACATCGCGGAAGAAGCTAAAAAACACTTTGGATTAGCGGAAGAAAAAGCTTTAGCATAATTTTCGTAAAACAACGGAATTGTCTCTATTTCTTTTAGGAAATTGAAAATTCCGTAATGCTCATTCGGACTATGAATGTCATCGGAATCCAATCCGAATCCCATCAGGATGGAGTGAAGTCCCAACACTTTTTCGAATAAGGAAATAACAGGAATACTTCCTCCGATCCGAACAGCTACCGGTTTAACTCCGAATGATTGTTCCAATGCCATCTCAGCTGCCCGGAAAGGAAGAGAATCAATAGGAACCAAGGCACTTTCACACGATGCTAAAACGCGAACTGAAACATCCACCGAATCAGGTGCCAAGGTCCTAAAATAGTTGGAAAAAGAACGAATCACCGCTTTGGCCGATTGACCATTGACCAAACGCATGGATAACTTTGCAAACGCTTTAGATGGAATCACCGTTTTCGCTCCCTGTCCTGTGTAACCACCCCAAATTCCGTTCACATCCAGAGTCGGACGAAACGCAATTCGTTCCATCGGATCGTATCCTTTTTCCCCTGTTAAAGCCTTCACTCCCACTTCCTTTTTATACTTTTCAACATCGAACGGAATCCGGTGAAGTGCTGTAATTTCCTCATCACTTGGAGTTACGATTCCTCTGTAAAAACCGGGAATGGTAATCGTTCCATTTTCATCCTGCAATTTTCCGATCATCGTGCACAAAATATTCAGAGGATTAGGAATGACTCCACCGTGAATTCCCGAATGCAAATCTTTTTCAGGTCCAGTGACCTCCACTTCAAAGTAAGTGATTCCCTTCAATCCATATATCAAAGAAGGTGTGTTGTTATCTATCATAGCCGTATCGGAAACCAGCACGACATCGGCTTTCAATTTCTCCTTGTTATTGATTAAATATTTTTCCAAAGATGGTGAACCAATTTCTTCTTCTCCCTCAAAAATGAATTTCAAATTGCAACACATCTGATTTGTTCGTGTCAAATACTCTAAACTCTTCAGGTGCATGAACATTTGTCCTTTATCATCACATGCACCGCGAGCATATATTTTCTCATCCTTAATGATCGGCTCAAAAGGTGGATGATCCCATAATTCAATCGGATCTGCCGGCTGCACATCATAATGACCATAAACCAAAACCGTAGGCAAAGACGGATCAACCATTTTTTCACCATAAACAACCGGATGACCTTCCGTTTTTTCAATGGTTGCTATATTCGCTCCGCAGGCAATCAATTGACGTTGAACAAATTTTGCAGCCCCATTGATCCCTAATATATAATCCTCATTGGAACTCACGGAAGGAATACTCAGGAAATCCATTAATTCGGCAATAAATCGCTCTTGATTTTTGGTAATGTATTTTTGATTCTCTTTCATCTCTGTAGCTTTTAACCAAAAATAGACCACTTCTGAAAAATCATAAAATGAAAAAGGGGAAATTATAATATTTCAAGTGGAAGTGTGGAGCAAAAAATAAGCAGCAAATAGAAAGTACTTGGAAAATAAAAAAACGTATCAGTTCAACTAATGAGGAGTGGATTTATCACACTTTATCGGATAAAATTCTCTATGGATTTGCCTATATATTAGTCTTATTTCTTGTGTCTTTGAGTGAAACGGTCTTATGTCTAATCCCTACTTCTCCCCGGTCTTTACTTTATGAATCGCAAAGAAAGTTTTGTCAATCGTCACACCTTCCCCGTTCGGTTTTGGTCCCAGAGCCGGAGCTGCCACTATGTAACCAAAGCCATCCAATAAGACGTAAGTCGGAAAAGTCGCTACCTGAAATTTTCCGAAAATAGGATCTTCTCCGTTGACTTCAAATACATCCCAGGGAATTGATTCGATGGCTTTCATTTCTTCAGCTGTATACTGATCTTTTTTTTTGTAAATCGAAATGAATTGAATATCCGTTCCGTACTTTGTCTGCAGAGACATGAGAAGAGGTAATTCCATTCTGTTTTCCAAATTTCCGGGATCAAAAAAGTGAAAATAGATGTGTTTTTGTCCGTATGACATTTTGCTTTTTACCGCCCCATCCTTCGCGGTTAAGGTGAAATCAGATGATTTTCCTCCCGGAACCAACTCCAATAAACGGGCTTTCAAATTTTTGGCAATCACTTCTGTAGCATCGAACATGGCGTGATTGGAGACACTGTCCAAAATTGTAAGAATATTAGCTTGAGGGAAATCGCCCGTGTAATATACTTCACACAACATTTTCACCATCATCATTTCACGCAAGCGCATGTTTACCAGCGTATATTCACCTCCAAGAGCCTTCATGACACGCGTCGGGCTACTTTTCAGAATTCCCAGATACACATTGTTATTAGTCTCCATACTCAACCGCGGACTCAGATTATCATAAAACTTGGTGACATATTCCATATAGGCATCGTTATCATACGATACCGGCGAATATTTGATGTAAAAGTCATGCTTTTCATATCGGTTTCTCGAAGCTACCTGTTGAATTTCATCCAATGACGCAATCGAAAATTTCACAAAAGTCTTAAAGAACATATTGGTATCCTTCGCGTAAGCTTTTTCAACGTTTTGCTTGAACTTATCCAGCTGCATGGCAAACTCTACCCCATTTGCTTTTTTGGAGTAAAAATACGTCCCTAAAAACTCATCTTCCCAACGTTGAAAACCTAAAATCTTGTAGTTAATATCAGTACTATCCAAATTATAAAATGAAAATTCGACGGTATTTCCGTTCGGTCTGTATGGATCGTATTGATCTCTTTCGGGAAGATATACGTCGTATTTTCCTTTGGGCTGTATGTATAAAAAAGCCTTGTTATTATTGCAGCGAACAATTACTTTTTGGGTTCTTGCTTTTGGAATTTGGAGAGCGAAAGTACTATCTGGCATAACTTTCGTCGATGCTAACAACGATTCTTTAAAACTGAAATAATCCTGAATTTCATATACTTCAACAGTCTTCCCAATATAAGCAGGTGCAAAACCATTGATGGTCGCTGTTTTATCGTTTTGTCCATGAACACTGATCAGTGTCAAAAGAAACAAACCCGTGATAAAAAATATCTTCAACATACGTTTACAATTTGGAGCGTTATAATAAGATCAGTACACCATTTATTATACCAAATTAAACGAGCATGGCTGAATTGGTTACAAACGGCTCGATAGAACCTTTGTTTTTATGGATTTCCCTTACTATAGTCGAATTGATCGCACTGAAACGCTGAGCAGTCAACAAAAAGATGGTTTCAATATTTGAAATTTCCAGACTCATGTGAGCGATGGAACGTTCGTATTCAAAATCTTTGGAATCACGCAATCCTCTAACGATGAACTGAGCTCCGATGTCATTGCAAAAATCGACCGTTAGTTTTTGATAGGTTTGTACATAAATAGTCGGATGATCTGCGAACAATGATTCAATATGGCGAATGCGTTTAT
>CAIUKX010000432.1 GCA_903899795.1 uncultured Flavobacteriales bacterium | reverse complement strand
TAACATTGTTTATAAGTAACAAACTAGAGAGATCGATCCCAAAAAATAATTTCACTAACTTCGAAGATTGAAAAAACAGATTGAATTCAAATGAAACAGTATCACGATTTACTACAGCACATTTTAGATCACGGAACACAAAAAGGGGATCGAACAGGAACAGGAACTATTTCCGTTTTCGGATACCAAAGCCGATACGATCTATCGGAAGGATTCCCTTGTTTGACAACTAAAAAACTGCACCTTCGATCTATTATCGTTGAACTTTTGTGGTTCTTACGCGGTGACACAAATATCCAATATTTACACGACCACAATGTAACGATCTGGGATGAATGGGCCGATGAAAATGGAAATTTGGGTCCTGTATACGGACACCAATGGAGAAGTTGGCCGGCAAAAGACGGTGGAACAATTGATCAGATTACCAATGTAGTGAATCAAATCAAAACAAATCCGAATTCACGCCGTTTGATCGTTTCAGCATGGAACGTTGCTGACGTTGATAACATGGCTTTGCCTCCTTGTCACAGTTTGTTTCAATTTTATGTAGCTGATGGTAAATTAAGTTGCCAATTGTACCAGCGAAGTGCGGATACTTTTTTAGGTGTTCCGTTTAATATTGCTTCCTATGCTTTATTAACGATGATGATCGCACAGGTTTGCGGACTGGAAGCAGGTGATTTTATCCATACATTGGGTGATGCTCACTTGTACAATAATCACATCGAACAAACAAAACTTTTGTTATCCAGAGATTGTCGTCCTCTTCCTACAATGAAAATAAATCCGAATGTGAAAGACATCTTCGAGTTCACAATCGACGATTTTGAATTAATCAATTATGATCCACATCCGCATATCAAAGCAGCTGTGGCTGTTTAGTTTTTTTTTCTTTTCAACTTTTCATCTCTTTTCACAAGGTGATGAGAAATTGTCATTCTTGTTTGTGGGTGATGTTATGCAGCACGGCGGACAAATTGCTGGTGCCTACAACAAAGTTACCGATGGTTACGATTACGACGATGGATTCAAGTTTGTAAAACCTTTGATCGAAGAAAAGGATATTGCTATAGCTAATCTGGAAGTCACACATGCCGGAAAACCTTACAAAGGATACCCTCAGTTTTCAGCACCTGATGAACTTTCCACAGCTCTTAAAACAGCAGGATTTGATGTGATCTTAAATTCCAACAATCATGCCTGCGACGGTGGTGAAAAAGGAGTTCTAAGAACCTTGGACATTCTCGATAAACTGGGATTAAAACATACCGGAACATTCAGGAACAAAGCGGAACGTGATAAAAATTATCCATTGATCATCGAAAAGAAAGGCTATAGAGTTGCCATTATGAATTATACCTATGGCACAAACGGACTAAAAGTGGATGCCCCTCTGATTGTAAACTATATCGACAGCGCCGTTTTGCTAGCCGATTTTACGAAAGTAAAACAAATGGATATCGACTATGTGATCTGCACCATGCATTGGGGAAGCGAATACCAATCCCTGCCAAATGCCTATCAGAAAAACTTTGAGAAGTATTGCTACGAATTGGGCGCAGACATGGTCATTGGCGGACATCCGCACGTATTGCAACCTGTGGAGAAAAAAATCGTCAACAAAAAAGAGAAATTAACCGTCTGGTCACTCGGAAACTTTGTCTCCAATCAGCGCGATCGCTATAAAAACGGCGGACTAATGGTTACAGCTACCATTTGTCATTCGAACCCGGAACAACCAAAATCTCCAGTCGTTCTCAATGACGCTGATTATATCTTAACCTACGTGCATGTGCGCGAAGAAGGCGTTTTGAAACCTTATTACATTCTTCCAGAATACAATTACAATGAACTACGCCCTGATTTCATTGGTCCTGAAGATTTGGCATTGATGAATCAATTTTTTGATGACAGCCGAAAACTCTTTAGCGAACATTCCATTGGAGTAAAGGAACGAAAAGTAAATCCTGCCTCTTCCATAAGCGACTTGTACAAAGCCTATCTTACAGGTTATTATGCCGCGCTTATTGAAAATACGAACAGTACACAGATTCCTACCTATATGCAATCTGCATTTTCAAATTATATACACAAAGTCGTTAAACCGGACGGTACCTACAGCTACCTTTCCGGATTTTGCGCGACAAAAGAACAAGCCAGTGAAGCACGGTCTTTCTTAGTCGATTGCAAATTGGGAAATAAAATGAAACTCGTTTTCGTTACACCAAAAGAGATCACAATAATTGAAGAATAATGGTACTGCACCACAAAAGATAAGGACATGAAAATAGCAATAATAGTAGCAATGGATGCAAACCGTGGAATTGGGAAAGACAACGGTTTATTATGGCATTTACCCGAAGACATGAAATTCTTCAAAAACACAACACTCGACAACATTGTGGTAATGGGCCGGAAAAATTACGAATCCATTCCTGAAAAATACCGTCCACTACCCCATCGTGAAAATGTAATTCTTACACATAACAAAGATTTTAAAGCGGAGGGTTGCAAAGTATTTCATTCATTTGATGACTTGTTGAATTTCTATACCGATGAAGATGAACGTACCTTGTTCATTATTGGTGGAGGTGAAATTTACAAACAAGCCCTTGAGAAAGATTTGGTGGACGAAATGTACATTACGAAAGTCAACAAAACATACGATGCTGACACTTTTTTCCCTGAAATCAATTTAAGAGATTGGCGACGTTCCAAAATCAAAACATTCACGGAAGACAAAGATCACGAAGCAGAGTTTGATATTTGGAAGTACGAGATTTTGTCAGGAGAGAATTGAATATTAGTTTCCTAAGAAAATGACTAATTCAAAAAAAATCATACTATCTGATTGTCAGCATTCTATTATTAAGTAATATTGCTTCAACTAAAAATAAAAACAAAATGAGAATCATTAAAAAAATTCTAGTCGTTCTGGTCGTGCTTATTGCTCTAGTGTTTATTACTGCACTTTTTATTAAAGATGAATTTGCTGTTAAAAGAGAGATTACTATTAATCGCGGAAACGACGAGGTCTTTGAATACATCAAACGGTTAAAAAATCAGAATAACTTCAGTGTTTGGGCTCAAAAAGACCCTGAGATGAAAAAGACATTCAAAGGAACCGATGGAACGATTGGATTCATTTCGAGATGGGAAAGTAATAACGATGAAGTTGGTCAAGGCGAACAAGAAATCACAAAAATTGTGGAAGGTAAACGCCTGGAATTTGATTTACGATTCAAAAAACCAATGGAAGCTAACAACCAAGCTTATATGAATACCATTCCTCTAGCAAAAAACAAAACAAAAGTTGAGTGGGGATTTTCCGGAAAGATGAATTACCCGATGAATTTCATGTTGTTATTCATGGATATGGATAAACTGGTTGGTAAGGATTTCCAAGAAGGTTTAAGCAATTTGAAAGTTATTTTGGAAGAAAAAAAATAGGTTCAAATTCACTTATGTGAAAAACTATTTACCCTGTCAATAATTTTTATCTTTTTTCCT
>CAIUKX010000431.1 GCA_903899795.1 uncultured Flavobacteriales bacterium | reverse complement strand
TAATGAAGTTGCTTTTGGAACAATTGGTGATGCTTCAACTTCTGAAGGTCCTTTTTGGGAAACAATCAATGCTGCAGGTGTTTTGCAAGTTCCTTTGGTAATGTCTGTTTGGGACGATGGATTTGGAATTTCAGTTTCACGTCAGCACCAAACAACAAAAGACAGTATTTCTGAAGCTTTGGCAGGAATGCAGCGCACGAAAGATAAACCGGGTTATGAGATTTTCGTAACAAAAGGATGGGATTATGCACATTTATGCGAAACATACGAAAAAGCAGTAGCTGTAGCGCGTGAAGAGCATGTGCCCGTATTGGTACACGTGAAAGAAGTAACTCAGCCTCAAGGACATTCTACTTCAGGATCACACGAACGTTATAAGTCTGCAGAACGTTTAACTTGGGAAACCGAGTTTGATTGTATTGCCAAATTCAAAGAGTGGATCGTTAATTTTGACGCTGACGGACTGACAATTGCGACGGAAGAAGAATTAGAGCTTATTCAAAAAGAAGCAAAAGTAACCGTACGAGATCAGAAAAATGCAGCTTGGAAAGGATACAGTGACGACATCAATGTTGATTTGCAAAAAGCAATTACCATTATGAAATCAGTTGCTCATGAAAGTCCAAATGGAGTTTTCATCGTAAAAGAGGTTGAAGCACTCGAAAAAGCAATGGAACCTCTGCGAAAAGATATTTTCGGTGTCGCTCGTAAAGTACTTCGAATGGTTCGTGAAGAAAATACCGCTTCGAAAAATGCGTTATCGGCTTGGATCCAACAAGAAATTGAAAACAACAAAGAACGATACAGTTCTCATTTATATTCTGAAACAAAGTACAACATTGCTTCAGTTAATTCAGTCCCTCCAACTTATGATGCGGAACCTCCTTCTGAAGATGGCCGAATCATATTGCGAGAGAATTACAGAAAATTATTTGAAAGACATCCAGAAGCCTTGATTTTCGGAGAAGATGCAGGGAAAATCGGTGGTGTGAATCAAACATTGGAAGGATTACAGGAGCAGTTTGGTGAATTACGCATCTCTGATACCGGGATTCGAGAATGTACCATAATTGGACAAGGAATCGGAATGGCGATGAGAGGGTTACGTCCTATCGCAGAAATTCAATATTTAGATTATCTTCTCTATGCCATTCAGGTGATGTCTGACGATTTGGCAACAGTTCAGTACCGAACAAAAGGTGGACAAAAAGCTCCATTAATTATCAGTACCCGAGGTCACCGTTTAGAAGGAATCTGGCACAGTGGCAGTCCAATGGGAATGATCATCAATGCTTGTAGAGGAATCAATATTTGTACTCCAAGAAACATGACTAAAGCTGCAGGCTTCTACAATACATTAATGGAAGCAGATGAACCAGCATTAGTGGTTGAACCATTAAACGGTTACCGAACAAAAGAACCTTTACCGAATAACATTGGTGATTTCAGAATTCCTCTAGGTATCCCAGAAATTGTCAAAGAAGGTACAGACCTTACACTCGTTTCCTATGGGTCGACGTTTAACTTATGCGAAATAGCTGTCAAACAATTGCTGGAAATCGGTATCAGTGTTGAACTAATTGATGTGCAAACCTTAATTCCATTTGATATTCATCACATGATCAAGAAATCTTTAGAGAAAACCAATCGTTTATTGATTGTCGATGAAGATGTTAGTAACGGTTCCACAGCTTATATGTTGGAGAAAATTTTAGTCGAGCAAGGAGCTTTCACACTTCTCGATTCAGTGCCATACACTTTGAGTGCAAAAGATCACCGACCTGCTTATGGTACAGATGGAGATTATTTTTCTAAACCAAGTGTAGAAGATATTTTCGAAAAAGCTTATTCAATCATGAACGAAGTTGATCCAATTGAATTTCCTTCGTTGTATTAAAAATGAAAAAATAATATCGAAACTCCTGCCTCATAAGCTCATTCCTTTTACTATATTATAGACTATAAATCAAATAGTTAACTATATGTAATATATCTCTGTGCACACTTTTCATAGATAAACAGCAAGTTAATAACCTATATTAATTCTATATATTACACTAGGTTTACCTATTTATAAGTCCTGCATCTGTGAAACTGAAATAACCTACTGTATTTATGATAATATGATCTAATAGAACTATATCCATTATTTTACAAGCCTCATTCAGCTTGTTTGTGATCCTTTTATCAATCTCAGAAGGATTTAGGTTACCTGATGGATGGTTGTGGCTTAGAATAATCCCTGTAGCAAAGGATTTGAGTGCTGTAGCAAGTACTATTCTAATATCTACTACAGTACAATCAAGACCTCCCTTACTCAATTTCTGGACTCCAAGCACTTTATTGTTCTTATTGACATATAACACTACACATTCTTCAAGAAAGTTGATTGTGTCTTCATCAAAGAACCCTTGTAAAATACTTACTGCTGATTTGGAATCGGTAATTTTGTTTGTTGGCACTATTATAGGCTGATACCTCACCTGAATTTCTTGAACTGTAAAATTTGTTTTTCCCATACTGTTTGAATTTATTTCAAATCCAGTTAAAGGCGGAGAAATAACACACACGTGTCAACTTGCATGAGTGTAAGGCGGAGTTTAAAAGGGTGTGGGTCAACTTGGAGATGGCTCAAAACACCACTCACTTAGCTATATATTTATATTTATCTCAGATTTAAATATTATAAGTTTAAACCTGAGAATAAAAAAGTGTGGTAAGTGTAGTATATACAGAACTTTAGACACAGAAAAGACTGGGGACACCACCCAAAAATAATTGACCGGCGGGGGGTAAGCAAGTGGATGTTGAGAAGCTAATAAATACACCGGTTGAAAATTCCAAAAAATAATTTTTACTGACATCTAACAGACTTAGCTATATAGTGCAATATTTTTTTATAACACCCATATAATCAATGATT
>CAIUKX010000430.1 GCA_903899795.1 uncultured Flavobacteriales bacterium | reverse complement strand
TTTCTGAAGTTCTTCCGCCATTCTTTTGGTCAATGTTGTTACCAATACCCGTTCGTCCCGTTCTGTTCTAATGTGAATTTCTTCAATCAAATCATCAATTTGGTTCAGGCTTGGACGAACTTCAATAATGGGATCCAGTAATCCTGTCGGTCGAATGACTTGTTCTACAACAATACCACCCGATTTTTCCAGTTCATAATCTGCTGGTGTAGCTGAAACAAATATAGTTTGGGGAAGCAGTGCTTCAAATTCTTCAAATTTGAGAGGGCGATTGTCCATCGCTGCCTGAAGGCGGAAACCATAATCGACCAGATTGATTTTACGGGCTCTGTCACCTCCGTACATCGCACGGACCTGAGGAACCGTAACGTGACTCTCATCAATAACCATGAGAAAATTCTCCGGAAAATAATCGAGAAGACAGAAAGGGCGTGTACCTGGATTTCTTTGGTCAAAATACCGTGAATAATTTTCGATTCCCGAGCAGTAGCCCAATTCCCGGATCATTTCCAAGTCGTAGGTAACCCGTTCTTCCAATCGCTTGCTTTCTTCGATTTTTCCTTCACGTTTGAAACTTTCCACCTGAAGAACCATATCTTCAGCAATCATATCGATAGCCAGTCGAGTTGTTTCAGGACTGGAAACGAAAATATTTGCCGGATACACGTTGATTTCCTGATAACTTTCAATTTTTGAATTTGTTTCAGGATCAATTGACGAGATGGATTCAATTTCATCTCCCCAAAATTCTACTCGTAAAGCGTGATCAGCATAGGCTAAGAAAATGTCGACCGTATCGCCTTTCACCCGGAACATTCCACGTTTGAACTCTAAATTGGCTCTTGAATATAAATTTTCAACTAGTTTGTATAAGAATTTATTTCTTGCATACGTCATCCCGACTTTGAGCGGCATGATGCTATTTGCAAATTCATTTGGATTTCCGATACCATAAATGCAGGAAACCGAAGAAACCACGATTACATCTTTTCTTCCTGAAAGAAGAGTCGAAGTCGTTGATAAGCGCATTCGCTCCAGTTCGTCATTGATTTGTAAATCCTTTTCGATATAGGTCCCAGTAACCGGCATATATGCTTCCGGCTGGTAATAATCATAGTAGGAAACGAAATATTCCACTGCATTTTCGGGAAAAAACTGTTTGAATTCGCTATAAAGTTGGGCTGCAAGTGTTTTATTGTGTGAAAGAATTAAGGTGGGCCTATTTGTGTTTTTGATCACATTGGCAACTGTAAATGTTTTTCCGCTACCTGTTACTCCTAATAATGTCTGACTGTGGATATCAGCATTGAGTCCATCTACCAATTGCTGAATTGCTTCAGGTTGATCTCCTGTTGGCTTAAAATCGGAAACGAGCTTGAAATCCATTGAAATTACTTTGGAACAAATTTAAGGATTAACTTTGATTTTTATAAGACACAATATCATTTCGTTCAAAGACTTGTTAATTTTCTTGTTTTTTTTGAATTTAGTGTTTTATTGTCTTGAATCTTATAGTCTTGGATCTGAAAACTATGGAACTCCGTAAAATAATTCACATCGACATGGATGCATTTTATGCTTCTGTTGAACAGTTGGATGATCCCTCTTTGAGGGGGAAGCCTGTTGCTGTTGGTGGGAATTCTGATCGTGGAGTGATAGCCGCAGCAAGTTATGAAGCTAGAAAGTTTGGTGTAAAATCGGCGATGAGCTCTAAAATTGCTTCAAGAATTTGTCCGGATTTAATTTTTGTAAAGCCCAATTTTAAGCGTTACAAAGAGATTTCAAAGCAGATTCATGAAATTTTCAGAAGATATACTGATTCAATTGAACCATTAGCGCTTGATGAGGCATATTTGGATGTTACCGAAAATAAAATGCAATTGAATTCAGGAACATTTATCGCTCAAGCCATCAAAAATGATATTTATACAGAGTTGAATTTAGTTGCTTCAGCTGGAGTGTCTTATAATAAATTTCTGGCTAAACTGGCTTCGGATCAGGATAAACCAAATGGATTGTATATTATTAAGCCTGAAGATGCCCAACGTTTTATGGATAAACTACCAGTTGAACGATTTTTTGGAGTGGGCAAAGTGACGGCTGACAAAATGCATCAATCGGGAATTTTTCATGGTCGAGATTTGAAGCGTTTTTCTTTAGAGGAATTGCATGCCAGGTTTGGAAAAAGTGGTGGTTTTCTTTATAACATTTGCAGAGGAATTGATCATCGTGCAGTTGAAGCTAATCGTGAACGGAAAAGTTTAGCAGCCGAAAATACGTTCAGTAAGGATGTTTTTGATGCTACAAATTTCAGAAAATTGGCGCAGGAAATTGTCATTGTACTTTGGAAACGTTATGAGTTTTCAGACAAACGAGGAAGAACATTGAGTATCAAAGTAAAATTTTCAGATTTTTCTCAAATTACACGGTCTTCAACAGTTCCAACTGAAATAATTACGTTTATTCAATTGGAAAAGATAGCACATCAGCTGATTGAAAATGTTCTCCCATTACCTAAATCCGTTCGCCTGATTGGTTTTCAAATCAGTGGTTTTCATAGAGAAGACATAGATTATCAATTGAGATTAGATATAGATATTTGATAAAGAAAAACAAATGCGACAAATGTCGTTTTATTTTAGACTTATTTCGTATATTTGTGGAAAGCTCTTGGGGAATCCTCAATTGTCAAAAAAAATGAATTGATGGTTATGAAAAGTAAAAACCAATTAAATGAACCAGCTGTTGCATACGGTGTTGCCGAATCAACAGATGTCTTCCGTCTTGTTCAGTTAGTCAGAAATGGTATTGCCTACAACGTTTTCACTCAACTGATTCATAAAATTCCATTTTCTCTGCAGGAGTGGTCATTGTATCTACATCTTTCAGAAAGAACTATGCAGCGTTATCAGAAAGAATCTAAGAAATTTGATGTTTCACATTCTGAGAGAATCATGCAAATAACGATGTTATACAACTATGGTGTTGCTGTTTTTGGAAGTAAAGAAAATTTTGATTCATGGCTCAATTCCAAAAGTATAGCCTTATCCTCTAAGCCCAAAGATTTATTAGATACTTCTTTTGGTATTGAGTTGGTGAACAACGAGCTTTCAAAAATAGAACACGGTGTTTTTGCATGATTGTCTTTCGTTTATGTAAAACTATTTTTTCCAAGGTTCAGGTAAGGGAGCCGAGCAAACTGGAGGTAGATGGAATCAAAAAGGCTTTCCGATGTTGTATACAAGTGGATCTAGAGCCTTATGCCTTACAGAAATTGCAGTTCATATTCCGTTTGGAATTATTCCCAAGGATTTTATATTGACTTCCATAGAAATTCCTCATGATATTTTGATCGACGAAATTAAAGAAGAAAATTTACCTGAAAATTGGCGTGTGTTTCCGCATCCAGTCTTACCTCAGAAAGTTGGTACGACATTTTTAAAAAATGAAACATTTTTAGTATTGAAAGTACCCTCAGCCGTTGTTCAAGGAGAGTTTAACTATTTAATCAATCCCAATCACAAAGATATTGGAAGAATAAAAATTGTAGAGGCAGAATCGTTTTACTTTGATGAAAGGCTTTTTCGGAAATAGCAAAGAAATTAAAAAAATAGTCAGTCATTTGGATTAAACTGTTCATCAAAAATCAAAAATCCACCAGCAGAGATCAAAATATAACTATCTTTGGCAACTACTATTTGAAATCTATTCAGAACGATGAAAATTTACAACAATATACTTGAAACAATTGGAAATACTCCACTTGTAAAATTAAATACCATTACAAAAGGAACGAAAGGAACTGTTCTTGCTAAAGTTGAAACGACCAATCCAGGGAATTCTGTAAAAGACAGAATGGCCGTTAAAATGATTGAAGATGCCGAGAAATCAGGGGTGTTAAAACCAGGTGGAACGATTATCGAAGGAACTTCTGGCAATACAGGTATGGGATTGGCTCTTGTAGCGATTATCAAAGGTTATAAATTGATCTGTGTTTTAAACGATAAGCAATCGAAAGAAAAAATGGACATTTTAAGAGCTGTTGGTGCTGAAGTAGTTGTTTGTCCGACTGCAGTTGAGCCAACAGATCCAAGGTCATATTACTCGGTTTCAAAACGTTTGGCAACTGAAATTCCAAATTCATGGTATGTTAATCAATATGATAATCTTTCGAATCGTCAGGCTCATTATGAACAAACAGGACCTGAAATTTGGGAACAAACAGATGGGAAAGTGACTCATTTCGTGGTTGGAGTTGGTACAGGAGGAACCATTTCAGGTGTTGGGAAATTTTTGAAAGAAAAAAATCCCAATATCAAAATTTGGGGAATTGATACTTACGGTTCTGTATTTAAAAAATACAAGGAGACAGGAATCTTTGATGAAAATGAGATTTATCCATACATCACAGAAGGAATTGGTGAAGATATTCTTCCTGCTAATGTTGATTTTGATACCATTGACCTGTTTGAAAAAGTAACGGATA
>CAIUKX010000429.1 GCA_903899795.1 uncultured Flavobacteriales bacterium | reverse complement strand
TACTCTTTGTCAATGAGAAAAACATGGTTTACATTGATTCAGATAAAAAGAAGGATACTGAAAAATGGGTTGAATTATTAAAAGTTCAGCAGTTTGGCGAGGATTGGAAATACATTATTGTTCAGCCCAAAAAGGGAAAAGCCAATTGGCAGAATTTGAAGAAAGAAGTTTATCAGGAAATTATAATGAAATAATTATGGATATTGTTAATAGAGGTTTTTTGTCAGTAACCCCGAAAGAAGCATTTTGGAATTGGTCGAATCAGTTGAATGAAGAGGGGATGGAATTCAATGTTGAAGATGATATTGAACCGACAGTTTATTTGATTACCGAGGATTTTTTTGATGAAGGTCCGATCATTGAACAGCATTTTAAGAAAATTTTCAAAAACGAATTAACTGTAGTGACAGACAATGAAGAGTTTTGGCCCAAAGAAATTACAATGGAACTTTTTTTGGATTGGTTCGAGATCAAATTAGGATCAATGGTTTTTGATTTGGAGAAAAGTAATCTGGTAGGAGAAAAAATATAATCTAGAATGGTCTGGAAATAAAAAAAAAACAGGCTGAATCATTTGTTGGGTCAGCCTGTTTTTTTATTTTAAAAATCTATATTTACATATCCCATGTTACCGGTTTATAGATTGTACTTGCAGGTACATTAGCAGAATTTAAATTCAATTCACTTTGAGCCGCAGGGAATCGGACTGGAACTTGTGAGCCATTATTGGGCACCAAGGTTGGGAATCCTGTCCTTCTCCAATCTGTAAATGTTTCGTGTTCAAATAATAAAGCGATGTATTTTTGATTGATGATATGTTCTAATGTCAAACTTCCAGCTCCCGGATCAACAGCGTTTTGCGCCAAATATGTTGTCACATCAGTTGATGCTATCCCGTCCCGCTGCATAGCTAGGGTGATTCCGTTTATATAATCGGCGTGGGCTGCAGCTGGGCCTGAAATTTTGAATTTGCATTCGGCCATAATAAATGATTGTTCAATCAAGGAAGCGATTACATGTGACTTATCTCCAGTGATATATGTGTTTACGGATACGTCAAACGGTTGATTGTACACACTATCTCTTGGATCATTGTAAGTAGTGAGTAATTCTGAAATTCTAGTTCCCAAAGAAATATCCTGCCAATCTTGTAAGAACTGGTACATTGGATTAGAGAAAGCTCCTCCGCTGTATGGAAAAGCCAAATCAGCAGTCAACCCATTCCCAAGTAAATCCAATGCAGTTTGGTATTTGGAAGCATCACTCAATGCAAGACGAAGATTTGCTCTTGCTTCAACAAAATTAGCAAAGCCGATCCACTTGTTCACATCTCCTCCAAACATCAAATCATCACTTCCCGGAACTTTAGCACCTCCATCGGTTTGTCCAAGATCATCTTTTGCTTGAGCCAATAGATCAAATACAGTTGCGTATAATTGAGCTTGGGAATCGTATTTTGGCTGTAATTTTTTCAACCCTTGTAAAGCATCCGAATAAGGAGCTGAATCCCAAAAATCAGCCAGAAACAAAACTGTATATGCTTCCAGAGACTTCGCTATTCCGTTGTAGTAATGATACCTTTTTTCGGTAGAAATGGTTTTCACACTTTTAATTCCCATTAAAATTCGGGTATACAGATTCGTTTCATATAGGGTTTCAACATCCGACCCAACGAATTTGTATTTTTGAAGTACAGCCCATTGTCTGGATACTCCTTCGATCTGTTGTGTTAAAATTCCTGAAAAACGTGCTGCATCTCCTCCCATAGAATAACTGATAGCTGCTTCTATACCAGGTAGTAAAACCTTAGGTTCTACAACTTCTGGACTATTTGGATTTGTGTTTATATCGCCGAAATACTTTTTGCATGAGGAAGTCACAAGTGATCCGGCTAAAAGAATTAGTAAAATATATGGTTTCATAATGATTGTTTTTTATAATTTGAAATTAATACCGAAAGTAACAGAGCGTGTATTTGGCATGTTGAAGTAATCCATTCCTTTTGCATTGTTTGCAGAACCGACCAAACTTGTTTCCGGATCGATTCCAGTATAGGGGGTAAACAGTAAAAGATTGTTTCCTGTCAAGAACATGCGGATTTCTTTGATTACCGGCCTGTTTATTTTTTTCATTGGGAAATTATACGCAATTGTGATATTTCTCAATCTATAAGTTGAAGCATTTTGAACGAATGGGGACGCAACGTTTCCGAAACCACCACCATTTCCGGTATACCAGTTTTCATTCAGCCCTACTTTTGTTGTATTTGGAGTGCCGCTTGTCACTAGATTTCCATCGGCATCGTAATGCCCTTGAACTCCATCAAATACTTTTGAAGTTTCATTCGGCTGATCACGATTTTCTGTGTTTTTCGACATTCCAAAGAAGGTTAATGCACCAAGCGTTCCATTCCACATTTGATTTCCAACTTTCATATCAATCAAGAACGTAATGTCGAAATTTTTAATTTTAAAGCTGTTTGTCAAGCCGGCGAGGAATTTCGGATTTGGATTTCCAATCACTTTTAACTTCGGATCAGCCAGTGGGTAGCCGTAGTTTGCACTTGTAGGATCATAGTCTATGACTAACTTTCCATCCGAAGTCCTTGCATAATCACCACCGTAGATTTGCCCAAATTGTTGTCCAGGGATTTGGTAAATACCAGCATTAGTAAAGCCTCCGACAAATAATTGATCCAAACCATCAGCTAATTTATCAACAATTGATTTGTATTTTGTAAATGTGGAGGCAATGTTCCATTCAAAATTTTTCTTTTTGAAAACTTTAACATTCAACATAATGTCTACTCCATTTGTATGAATTTGACCAGTATTCATTAGGACTTGACTGTATCCTGTTGTGCCTGATACCGCAGCCGGAATAATTGCATTTGCAGTTTTTCTGTAGTAATAAGCGAAATCGAATGTGATCCGTTTTTTAAATACCATATTCGTTCCAATTTCAAATTCGTTGGTTCTTTCTGGTAGATCGG
>CAIUKX010000428.1 GCA_903899795.1 uncultured Flavobacteriales bacterium | reverse complement strand
AATCCATTTGCGTTTGGGTATATGTCCAAGCGCCTGTTCTTTAAGAAGACAATCTGGTTCAAGTGCAAGATGACCGATTCGATCCGTAAATACAAATGGAATGTGTGTGGAACGTAAAATAGGAATCAACCGTTCGATGGTATTACAAGGCGAAATAATCATTCCGTCAATGGAACGTTGAATCAATTCGTTAAGCAACGAACATTCCGCTTCCGGATTGTCATTTGAATTTACGATGAGCACATTGTATCCATGTTTGTAAAGTTCTTCCTGAATATTTTTACACAATTCGCCATAGAAAGCATTGGAAATATCACCCACCAACAAACCGATTGTCTTGGTCTTACCGTGACGCAATCCTTTCGCAAAGAAGTTAGGCACGTAAGCCATCTCTTTCGCTTTTTCATGAATTTTAGCTTGCATCGCTTTACTGATATGATAATCGTCACCTTTTCCATTCAGTACAAATGAAACTGTAGCTTTGGAAACCCCCAGGCTATTTGCCAAGTCAGTTATTGAAGTTCTTTTCTCTCTCATCGTATCTTATATAGTAGTAAACAGTAGTAATGTAGTCTTATTTTGGTAATAAAGTTACCATTTTTTTGTATTCATCCTTGAATTCTTTATCACCTGTACAACCCAAGGTGATTTTTGAGTTTTGAAAATGTTCAATTCGATTCGAAGGATTGGGATGTGTGCTCAAAAATTCAGGCACTTTCTGACCTTGACCCATTGCATTGATTTTGATGAAAAATCCAGCTGCACCATCTGCTTTGTATTGTGTAGGGCATAGATAAAGAACAGATCGGCCATCTGCTTCGGATTCATGTGCTCTTGAAAATTTCAAACCTACTAAGGCTGTCGTTAATTGTTCAAGCTGTGCATGATTCCCCAATAATATTTGTTCGATAAATTGAACACCGTACATCGTTGTCATTTGGCGGGTAGAGTGGCGCATATCAGCATGACCGATTTCGTGTCCAAGCACGCCGGCCAATTGATCTTCCGAATCCAGGAATTTCAAAATTCCCGTGTATACATAGATATAACCACCGGGTGTACAGAATGCATTCAAAGTACTGTCGTCGTGTATAACCCTTAATCTCCATTTGAAATCATTTTTCAAATCCACTTTTCCGGAATTCAAAATATTGTCTCTCACCTTGTATAAGTAGGTATATACATCTTTGTATTTCACAGAATCAAGTAGGGGATAGTGTGCTGGATCTCCATCAATTTGAGCAGCTACTTGTGCTCCTAAATCCCTGTCTTGTTGTATAGTGAATAAGTCAATTCCTCTTCCTTTGCTTGGATTACTTGCAGATTTACTTGTTTTGCAGGAAGGAATAATCATCCAGGTAAGAATAAATAATGTGATGATAATTTTTGTGCTTTTCATGGTGTTCTTTTATATCAATTTTTTAATTAATTCCATTGGAAAATAGGTATTCAGTACAAAAGTAGTAAATAGACTGAAGAAATACCCTACAATCAGTTCTTTAGGTGTATGTTTTTCTAAAAATAGTCGCGAAGAAAGTACAATTCCTGATGTTAAAATCACAACGACTAAGATCCACAATTGAAAATAGATTTGTTCACTTACATAAGCAAAGACAAAACCCGTAAGAATTCCAACACCCGTCGCATGTAAACTCACTTTCATGTATTTATTGACGTAGGTAAAGATACCGATCACAAGAGCTCCTGATAGACTTAAACCATAGAGGTATTTCGGAAGAACGGCCTTACTGCTGATTAAGATATAAAACAAAGCCAAACAAAAAATAACCATCAAGATCATCGGCGTTGTACGTTCACTTCTATTGTCCAATTGCGGGGTTTGAATCACATTTCGATTCATCAATACCAAGTACATGATTCCCGGAATCAGAACGGTAAAGAAGAAAAAATAAGTCAGAATCGCATATTTATTGTAGTCAATGAGTGTAAATAAAGAGTTAGCATCCGCCCAATTGATGGGTTGTGAAGGAGTAAACATGACCAGAATCAAGCCATAAATAGGCATCAAAATAGGCATCATTACCCACGAAACAACCTGAGAAATAGTCTTCATCTTACAATTCTTTTCGAAGTCGAGCTACAGGAATATTCAACTGTTCTCGGTATTTAGCTACCGTTCTTCTAGCAATGTTGTATCCCTTTTCTTTGAGTAACTCAGTGAGTTTTTCATCGGTTAAAGGCCTGTATTTTTTTTCACTTTCAATAGCTTCCGACAATATTTTCTTCACTTCACGGGTGGAGACTTCTTCACCTGCATCCGTAGAAAGTGATTCTGAGAAAAAGTATTTTAAAGCATAAGTTCCGTGACCTGTTTGAACATATTTACTGTTGGCAACTCTTGAAACGGTTGAAATATCGAGATTTACAATTTCAGCAATGTCTTTCAAAATCATAGGCTTCAAGTTCGTTTCATCACCTGTCAAGAAATAGTCGAACTGATACATCATAATCGCTTGCATTGTTCCCAATAAGGTATTTTGGCGTTGCTTGATAGCGTCGATGAACCACTTTGCACCGTCCAGTTTTTGTCGTACAAACATGACAGCATCTTTATCTGCTTTTGATGTTTTTGCTCCCTCTGAATAAGTACGAAGCATCTGTTCATATTCCCGGCTGACCTTCAATTCAGGTGCATTTCGTCCATTTAAAGTCAATTCCAGTTTCCCATCGGTTTCGGTAATGACAAAATCGGGAATAATCTGCTGGTGATTTTTCGGCGCTTCTTTCATGGAACCACCTGGTTTTGGATTCAATCGAATGATCTCATCGATCGCTTCTTTCAAATCTTCGTCCGAGATTTCCAGTTTCTTTTGAATTTTATCGTAATGCTTTTTTGTAAATTCTTCAAAATGATCCTCCAGAATTTTTTTAGCTGTAAAGCGAGTGATGTCTCCGCCCAGATTACGCGTAAGTTGTAGAAGCAGGCATTCGCGCAAGTTCCGTGCACCTATACCAGCAGGATCTAATTCTTGCACAAGACTTAGTACTTTTACCACCTCTGTTTCGGTAGTAATGACATTAGCAGAAAAAGCCAAATCATCCACCAAAGCTTCAATTTCTCTGTTCAGATAACCGGACTCATCCAGATTTCCGATAATCGTATCAGCAATCATAAACTGATCGTCGGTTAAGTCCAGTAAATGCAATTGTTCAATTAAATTCTGCTGAAAAGATTGTTCACCGGATAAAGTAATGACACGCTCTTCATCGTCTTTACTTTGATTATTCGCTTGTGTTTTGTAATCAGCTACATCATCATCGAAATAATCCGAAAGGTCAAAATCGTCATCATTATCAGAGTTGTCATCATTGTCGAAATCATCTTCAAAATTGTCATCAACCTCCTTAGCACCTTCTTCCAATGCCGGATTTTCTTCCAGTTCCTGCTTAATTCTCTGATCCAATTCCATGGTCGGAACTTGCAGCAATTTCATCAACTGAATTTGCTGAGGCGATAAGCGCTGTTCTAGTTTCTGAGCCAGATATTGTTTTAATGCCATGGTCTTTTTTATATATTATCCTGTTGAGAGGTTGGTTTTGTAGATACGTAGCACTGCTACGTATCTACAAAAATATCTACAAAATATTAAAATTCAGCATTTTGTGGTGTTCGTGGAAAAGGAATCACATCTCTGATATTCGACATTCCGGTAACGAACATAATCATACGTTCAAATCCCAGGCCAAAACCTGCGTGTGGGACAGATCCAAATTTTCGCGTATCCATGTACCACCATAATTCATGCTCATCGATATTGAAAGCAGCGCATTTTTCTTTTAAGATCTCCAAACGTTCCTCACGTTGTGAACCTCCGACAATTTCTCCGATACCAGGGAAAAGAACATCCATTGCAGCAACGGTTTTTCCATCATCATTTTGGCGCATGTAGAAAGCTTTGATTTCTGCAGGGTAATTGGTCAAAATAACCGGGCATTTGAATTCTTTTTCCACTAGGTAACGCTCGTGTTCGCTTTGTAAGTCGATTCCCCACGCAACGTCGTATTTGAATTTTTTCTTTTTGTAGTGATTCGAATTCAATAAGACTTCGATTGCTTCTGTGTAGGTCAATCGTTTGAAATCATTGTTGACTACAAATTTCAATCGTTCTATCAATCCAAGTTCATTTCGTTCATTTTGTGGCTTTTGTGTTTGTTCCGTTGCATCTCTTTCGTGTAAGAATTGAAGATCGTCGGCACAATTATCCAGCACATACTGACAAATATATTTTAAGAAACCTTCCGTAAGGTTCATGTTATCGGTAAGATCGTTGAAAGCCACTTCAGGTTCAATCATCCAGAATTCCGCCAAATGTCGGGAAGTGTTTGAATTTTCAGCTCTGAACGTTGGTCCGAATGTATATACCTGACCCAATGCTAAAGCGGCCAATTCCGCTTCCAATTGTCCGGAAACAGTCAGGTTCACTGATTTTCCAAAGAAGTCTTCTTTAAAGTTAATCGTACCATCATCATTTAACGGGGGATTCATCGGATCCAGCGTAGTTACACGGAACATTTCTCCGGCTCCTTCCGCATCTGAACCGGTAATGATAGGTGTATGTAGGTAATAGAATCCCTGGTCGTTGAAGAATTTATGAATAGCATAGGCAACAGCGTGACGGATTCTGAAAACAGCTCCGAAGGTGTTGGTTCTAAAGCGAAGGTGTGCTTGCTCACGCAGATAATCCAAGCTGTGTTTTTTTGGCTGCATTACTGTTTTTTGAATATCATCCGGATTTGCTTCTCCGATAATTTCCAGTTCAGTTACCTGTAATTCAACAGCTTGTCCCGATCCTTGAGATTCAACAAGAATTCCTTTCAAGCCAACAGCCGCTCCTGTTGTTATTTTTTTGAGGATTGTTTCATCGAAATTTTCAGGTTCGATTACTCCCTGCAACGTTTTGATTGTTGATCCATCATTGAGCTGGATGAATCTATCATTTCTGAATCCGCGGACCCATCCTTTTACAATCAGCTCTTTACCTATTTCAGGTTGTGTAAAAATGGTTGCAATTTTTGTTCTTTTCATGGTTTTATTCATAATTCAGGTGTAAATTTAAGGGAAAAAAACGGATGAGGAATCTAAAGATTCCAAGAAAAGAAAAAGAAAGGTTGAACATTTGGTTTTTTAGGAATAAATGGATTTAAAGGACTGAGTTCCCAATGGAAAATTAGAAAATTCAAGAAGGTTTTTCCGAGTAACTTCTAAATTCGAAATTATGAATCTTTTGTTCAATTATGATTTTCGTCATGAATGGTAAGGGTTCTATTCACATACCTTTGTTTGAACTAAATAATTGGACGAATCATGAGTCAAGAACAACTTTCCATACAATTTCTGGGAGCTGCTGAAACAGTAACGGGATCAAAGCATTTATTGAAAACACCTGAACTGAATATACTCGTCGATTGCGGACTATTTCAAGGAATAAAATCATTGAGATTGAAGAATTGGGAAAAGCTTCCGATTGACATTCAATCTATTGATGTCGTTCTTATCACTCATGCACATTTGGATCATTGTGGTTATATACCTGCTTTGGTTAAATACGGTTACAAAGGAAAATTTTTGATGACTCCTCCGACCCGTGACTTGGTGGAAATCATTTTGAGGGATAGTGCTAAAATTCAGGAAGAGGATGCCAAAAGAGCCAAGGAAGATAAATACAGCAAGCATGAAAATGCGCAGCCGTTATACACAGAAAAAGATGTAGAAAAAGCCTTGCCACAATTCGAAACGAAGTTAGACATCGAGTGGGTGGAACTTTCTGAAAATATTTCTTTTCGATTTTTGAAGAACGGACATATTTTGGGTTCATCGTTTATTGAACTCCATTGTTTTGGAAAAAAGATTGTTTTTTCAGGTGATATTGGTCGTTTTAATAATGATTTACTTGCTGACCCTACACCAATTGAGGAAGCAGATTTTTTGATAATGGAAAGCACGTATGGTGATCGAAATCATCCGGATAAACATTCCATCGATGAATTGGAAGAAGTGATATTAGATACGATTCAAAAAGGCGGAACATTATTGATTCCAAGTTTTGCAGTTGAAAGAGCACAAGAAATCATGTATTTGATCAATGTCTTGAAAGAACAAAAGAGAATTCCTCAACTTCCTGTATACCTTGATAGTCCGATGGGGGCGAGTGCGACCGAAGTATTTTTGAATTACCCGAACTGGCATAAATTGACTAGAGAGCAGACACATTTGATTGACAAGCACATTACCATCATTCGAGAATTTCAGGATACGTTTAAAGTGCTGAAAAATGAACAGAGTAAAATCATTATTGCAGCAAGCGGAATGTTGACCGGAGGTAGAATTTTAACTTACTTAAAGGAATTTGCTTCCGATCCGATCAATACCATTTTGCAGGTAGGTTTTCAAGGTGAAGGTACTAGAGGTCGAGCCTTGAAAGAAGGTGTTAAAGAGCTAAAACTGCATGGAAAATATTTTCAGGTGGAAGCAGAAGTGAAGCATATTGATTCAATGTCAGGTCACGCCGATCAACATGAAATGTTGGCATGGTTGAAAGGATTCAAAAAGAAACCACAAAAGTTGTTTATGGTTCATGGAGAACCACAAGCACAAAATATATTCAGGGTAAAAATTAAAGACGAAACAGGCATAGAGGTGATTGTTCCGAAATTGTACGAGGAAATCATGTTGTAGGGGAAGATCGCGATCTTCCCAATTCTCCCTATCTCTATATGGATTATTCATTTTTTTGATCTTTCAAAAATAACCAATGAAAAAAAACGAAGATATCATCATACGCAAAGCCTCTGGAAAAGAGGAATATTTTTCATTTCAAAAGTTGAAAAATTCACTGCTACGATCCAACGCAACCGAGGATGAGGCTGATGCGATCATTTACAAGTTAAAACCTAAATTATTTCAAGGAATAACTACCAAGAAGATTTATAGTATGGCATTTCAGCTTTTGAAAAAAGACAAACCGCACAATGCTTCTCGATACTATCTAAAAAAGGGAATAATGGAACTCGGTCCATCCGGTTTTCCTTTTGAAAAATACATCAGTCATTTGTTCGAACACGAAGGATATCAAACAGAAGTGGATATTATTTTACCTGGAAAATGTGTCACCCATGAAATCGATGTAGTCTGTAAAAAAGACACAACTTTTATGCTGATGGAATGCAAGTATAAAAATCAGCCGGGTATTTCTGTGGATGTGAAAGTTCCGCTCTATATCCATTCCCGATTTCAGGATTTATTGGAAAATGAAGTGTTGAAAGCTCCTTATATAGAATTCAAAGGATGGATTGTCACCAATTCCCGTTTTACCGAAGATGCTTTTGCTTATGGCCGTTGTCGCGGTATTAATTTATTGGGATGGGATATACCTTTCAAAAATTCCTTGAAAGATATTATCGATAGAACAGGTCTGTATCCTTTGACTTGTTTGATTTCCTTAACACAGGTAGAAAAAAAGAAATTACTGGAAAGAGGAGTTGTATTGGTAAAAGAGATCAATGAAAATGAAAAATTGCTTTCGAAAGTTGGAGTAAGCCAAGAAAGAATAATTTCGATTATCGAGGAAGGAAAAAAATTGTGTCAAGTGAATTTTGAAAATTAGAAAAATATGCCCTATTGGCTAATGTTTTTCATTGGTTTTTACAGATAAAAAATTCAAAACGTCAGTTTAGAAATTGGTTTTGACGTTGTCAAAATATTCAACATAGATTTGGATTTCGTAAACACAGCGGATCCGAAAAGCTTGAATAGAGTAGGAATTTTATCTCACATCATCAATATGAAATTACGTAATCAATTAGTATTAGCTGCAACTCTTTTTTCTTCTGTAGCAATGGCTCAAACGAATTCTAGCCCCTGGCCTACAACAACACCATTTGTTGGAATTGGTACTGGAACAGTAGCACCGGTTTTTAATCTGCAACTGCATGGCACAGCTGATTATATAACGCTTGCGGATAAAGCTGGTAATCCGGGACTTAATTATGGTAAAACTACCCGTATTGGTTTGACAAATTTGACGACTGGTGCACTTTCCACAGATGGTGGATTGATTCGTATGAGTGATAATAATTTTGTTATTCAAAATCAGGAAGCAGGAGCTCCTTTAATTTTAAATACGAATACAGGTAATATTTCAATGTCAAATTCTATTGGATCTACTTTAAGTATGATTTCAACAAAAACGTTCATTGGACAAACAGGAATGATTGCTGGAGTAAATTATGCAACTTTCAATGTTCTACCACAGAATGGGGATAACGGAGCTTATATCAGAGCATCCTTAAGCGGGAAGTACGCACTTGCTTTAAAGGCAAATTCAGATGCAGATGCGGCTTTATTGGTATACGGTACAAATGCAACCTCAAAAACTTTCAGTGTTCAAGGAAGTGGAGCTACAGTAATTACACCGTTGGGTTTAGGAGCAACAGATAAAGTTTTAACAATCTATAATACAGATGGTGTACACAAAGTGCTTCAATTGACGAATGACGGAAAGTTAAGAACAAGAGAGGTGATTGTAGATTTAGTAGAATGGGCTGATTATGTTTTCAAACCATCTTATAGCTTAATGCCATTGAACAAAGTGGAAGAATACATCAAAATCAACGGGCATTTGCCGAATGTTAAAAGCGCACAAGTGATCGAAAGTGAAGGATTAGGATTGGGTGAAATTAATAAAACCTTAATGGAGAAGGTTGAAGAATTAACACTCTATCTTATCGAACAACAAAAAACAATTGAAACATTGAAAACAGAAGTTTCAGAGATGAAAGTTGAATTAAATAAAGGTAATTAATTATGAAAAAGTTCTTGAATAGAAAAAGAAGCAATCCACTGATTAAAAATATTCTGCTTTTTTTAATTTTGTTTGGATCTGTATACCAGGTATCAGGTCAGGATGCCCAAATGAACAGCTTGCTTTCTCGTTATTGGTTCTACCGTTACCGCTTGAGAAATGATTTTATGGTCATGGGGAGTGGCCCGGGACAAAGTTTAGTTGTTGATGTTAGAAATCCAGGTGGTTACTCAATCCTGAGATATGGGGACGAGATGATTTTACATGGTTATTATTTGACGATGTTGGCAACCGAACATAGAATGTTGGAAGCAGCATGCAGGTATGAAGATTTAAAAAACAATGAGAAAGAACTATACTATGCGATCAAAGCTTTTGAACGTGTGGATTATGTTTCAGAAACTTTGTATGCAAGTAGTCCAAATTATAATGCAACATCATCTACGGGATATGGAAATCCTGGAGATGCAACTTTGGGACCTTCATTGAATGGTTATTTTGAAAGAGACGATGTACCCTTAGATTTTATATCAACAGATCCAACGAATCCGAATAGTAGTAATTATACTCCTAATAGGGCTAAATTAGTGGGTCAAGATGCTTTAGATGCATTTGGTCATCAAGTTACTATTAGTGACAAAACAAATATCATTTATGGTCCGTTGCAATATAATATTTCCAGTTATCAAAGCTTTTGGGCTGACCTTTCACACGATTATTTTCCTGGGAATGTTCAAACTCCTCACTTACCAATTTTGGACTATCAACAAGGAAAAGATCATAAGGCAAACGGGGATTACGATAAAAATCATGGTATATTTGGTTTAAGCGAAGAAAGTCAGGATCAAGCCATCCGTTTATTGATAGGATTTAAAACAATCGCTTCCAGTATTACTGATCAACTCTATCAAATTGATTTGGATGGTGATGGTATCAGTGAAACATCGATGAATTTTCATCGTGAAGCAAAAAGACATACCACTAATATCATTGGAAGGATGGCAGGTATATTGAAAGGAACACTTATGAATTTGAATTTAAACCAAGAATTCCTATGGCATCAACCATTAGTAGGTGCCGTTCAGATAAATTTACCTTTTATACCTACAGGATATTGGACTATTCAAAACCCAAGATTACAAAGAACATATGGTGGAGCACTTGTTGGTTTTACAAAGCCGTTGATGATGTTGGCATCAACGATGTATACAGAATATAATGATTTGGGTATTACAGATCCAAATTATGCTGATGTATATTCGAATTTAGACCCTTTTTTAGTTAATTATTGGAATAATGGAAATTGTCCTACAGGTATCCAAAATGGTAAGATGACTTTTTATTGTAATATATTGTCCAACAGTGGCACCGGAGGTCAGGCAATGGAAGATTATCTATATGAAAAAACAGGTAGTCAAAGTTGGGAGAGATATTATATTCCCTTATATGATTATTTATATGGAATTCCAAACAATGGTGTAAACGATCCCTCTGGAAAAAGAGCATCCTCTTTTACTTCAGCAAAAAATACATTGTTGCAAGCGCCTTGTATAGGACCTTATAATTTTGGGAAGAACTCTCAATATAGAACAGTTCAAATGGAAAGTGATGGAGTACCTCCGCTTTGGTGTACTGATTACATGTTTGATCAATCGAGGGAGAGATCTCTCAATGGTTACACAACTTCAGTTAAGCACGACTGGGACATTGATTGGGATTGGGAGGACTTAGGATTGGAAGATAACCAAACAACATCGATCACTTACAATGAAGGATATTTCCCGGGAATTGATTTTATGCTGATGTACAACTTGTATTATGCCGGATCAGTTGAAACGAAACCGATGTACCATGATTTAATCAACCGGCTAATTGATTACCCGATTAATACATCAAACAATGGAGATTTATCTTTTTCTTCAACGGATCAAAGTATGATTGGTGCTTTCGAAACAATGAAGGTAACCAATACTCTAACTACTGCTAATAGCTCAATTGAAGTGAAAGCGGGTCAACAAATCAGATTATTGCCAGGAACTGACATTACTGCAACTGGAACAGGAAATTTTGATTTACACATAGGTAAATTAAAATGTTCGGAAACTTTGTATAATGATCCGAACTCGCAAACAGGTAATCGAATGGCTACTTGTGCCACATGTGATTTAGAAAATGGTGTTGGTGAACATTTTGCGCCAATGGTTTCAAAAAGTGTTTCTGCTTATAAAACTGAAGACCCAGCGAAGGTTCAATTTGGGATGAAGAATAAACTAATTGACAAGAACAATAGCACATATATTTTCCCTAATCCATCCAACAAAGAGATCAATATTAGTTCGACTTTGTCTTATGATAAAATTAGAATAGTAGATTTATCTGGTAAAGTATTACTCGAGCAATCATCAACTTTATCTAATATTGATGTTGAAAGTTTATTAGCCGGTTTGTATATGATTCAATTGATCAGCCAAGATAAAGTTGTTCATGTTGAGAAAATTTCTAAATATTAAATAGACTTTTTT
>CAIUKX010000427.1 GCA_903899795.1 uncultured Flavobacteriales bacterium | reverse complement strand
TTTTCTTTGAGTAATTCTTTATTTTTTTCACGATATATTTTGTTATATTCTTGTTTTGTATCTTTATTATTCTGATTATATGTTTTATTATATTCGGCAACGTGTAGTTTATTATCTTCAACCCATAGTTTTTTTGTTTTTGCAAGTTCTTCCTTATTATCTTGATAATATTCCTCACGAGTTCTTCCACTAATTACTTTATTAACACATAATGTTTGTTTTATATATTCTCCCTCACGCTTTAATAATTCTTCTTTGTTATTACATGGATAATTTTCGAGCAATAATATTTTACAATTTTCAACTCCATATTTATCAAATATAATGTGAGAAGTTGTGAAATCTTTCATATTATAACACGCCCTATGATGAGCCATTCTCCTCGCTAATGTATTAATAGTGCAACCTACATAAACCATCTCCTCATTCACATCAATGATTTTATAAATCTTTGCTTTTTGATAGTTGGGCATATCTTTATATATCTTAAAGTATCTTACTCTTTAAATCAATTTTTTACTTATTCCTTTTTCTTCTTCATCTCTCTCAACTTTTTCATTCGCTCTTTATCCTTCTCAATCTGTTCTTCGGTTCGCTGTTTCTTCACTCTAGGTTTGCGAGGTTTCTTCTCCTTTTTCTCCTCTTCATCACTCTCGCTTTTCGCCTCTTTCGCCTCTTTCGCCTCTTTCGCTTTCTTCTCAGCAGATTTATCATAAATCACTTCTGGTTCTTTCTTCATGGTGACTTTCTTACCTACACGATGAGTTCCTTTTACTTTATTACTTATTTCCAATTCTTCTTTGTGAGATTCACTTTCAACTTTTCTTGCTTCAACCTTTGGAATGCGAAGTTGTTTTCCTTCTCCCTTTTCTACTTCATCTTTTTCAGTTTTACCTTTCTTAACACGCTTGACAACTTTTTTCTTCTCTGCCTTCTCAACCACCATAGATGCTTGGTTAGAAGGTAGTCGTACGGCTATCTTTTTGACGACCTTCTTTTCTTTCTTTTCATCAACCATTTTATAAAATATACAGAGATTATTATTTATTCGTCTAAACCATCAAATTACAAAGTTTATTTTTTTCACGATACATTTTATTATATTCTTTTTTGTGTTCTTTATTAGCATCACGATATTCTTGTATATGTTCCTTATTAGCATCTACATACGCTTTTTTATATTCTCGGATGTGTTCTTTATTATCTTCATACCATTCCTTTTTATTTCTTCCGGCAACTAGTTTATTAACACAAACCAATTGGTTAATATATTCTCCCTCACGCTTATTGAGTTCATCTCTGCTATTACACGGATAATTCTCAAGTAATAATATCTTACAATTTTCCATTCCATATTTATCAAATATAGTATGAGAACTAACAAACCTTTTATTCTTGTAAGCTGCACGATGGTTAGACATTCTTTGAGACAATGTTTTAATAGTTGAACCCACATAAACCATCTCTTCGTTTGCATCAACTATTTTATAAATCTTTGCTTTTTGATAATCGGGCATATCTTTATATGACTTAATATGACTTTTCTCTTTAAATCAATTTTTTATTTATTCTTCATCGGCAACTAAATCACTTTTCTTTTTTTTCAAATTGATTTTTTTATTCAAATTATAACTATGAACAATCGTAGACGGATCAGTACCTCGATTATCGGACATCTTTTCAATATTCTTTTTGCTAGTAGATAGAATTTTAAAGTATTTAGTAGAACCGATTTTATCGTAAGTTTGATTAGCAACAGCACGATTCAATTCTGTATGAATGATATGTGAGTCGCCAGTCTTGAGTAACCACTCACTCGCCTTGTCGTCTAAAATATGATGTAATGCCTCAACAAGTTTCTTATTACGGATGTCTACTATCTTGGGACCATAAGTATCAACAGTCTTGTAATTGTTGCGAATATAAGTGCAAGTTGTTTTTTTCAAAATAATCCAATTATGTTGTCCATCTGTTGCTTTGGCATTAGTTGTTATAGTCAAATCCAAATCTTCATTACGTGTTTGGAAGGTCAGCAATAAATAATTCACTACAAATTTCACCCACTCTTTATTAGTGTATGCCTCATTCATAAAAGCAGTAAGTTTCTTGAGAGTAATACCTTTAGCAAGAAGTTCAGTATCTTTACTTTTACTTTCATCGAAAGATTTTTCAGCGAGTTCATCACGTAATTTGATAAATTTATCTACCGGTAATTTGTGATATTTAAATATGACAATACACACATTGTTCATTGATTGTTTACTTGTTGCTGGAATATCCATTTCCTTAATAGTCTTAATAAGCACATTTGGTGAAATATCTTTAATGGGAGTAGTTTCTATTAATGCTTTACGAAGGCGAGTAAGCATGTTAGAATAATTAACTATAGTCTTCGGCGATTGTTCTCCAACAACTTCTTCCAGTTCTTTTTGAATCTCTTTGGGCATTCTATATATATACTATAGATAATAAATTATCTTTAAATGATTAATTCTATTGTATTTTTCCTAAATAATACCAGAATGATTAAATTGCTGGAATTATTTTAAAGGTATAATATAAATATAGAATGGAATCAAATGTGGTTCAACTCGCGAGGTTCAATACTACTAATTTTGCTTCCAATACTGAATGGACTACTACATTAAAGCAACCGATAATATTAGAACAAGGTGATACCGCAGTCGTAAGCAAATCTTATCTAGACAC
>CAIUKX010000426.1 GCA_903899795.1 uncultured Flavobacteriales bacterium | reverse complement strand
TAATCAATGAAGTTCAAAAACAAAAAGATAAAAACAGAAGTTTAGTAACCATTAAATCAACAAAAATTTGGAGCAGAAACGGAAAAAACAAAACAGTTTCAAAATCAACCATCCTAGGCAATTATCAAAGAGAAAGAAACGGAATAACAGAGTTTCAATCTCCAGACGGTAAAACCCTCTATGTATATACCACTTCAATAAAATTTATGTCATGATTACAGAAATTAAAAAACTAGCAAAGAAAAAGGGATTTGTAATTTATACAGAACCCTACAAATTGAACATTTGGGGATTTAGAGCTAACAGCACAACCCCCAATTCATTTGATGATGAAATACACGTTTTCACGAATGTTTCAGATAACAAACGTTTGAAATGGGTGTACATGGTTTTCAAATGTACAACCGATCCCGGAACGTATTGGTTAAAAAACCCGATGAATCCACAAGGAACAGCGATTTTAAACGCAGGGCAGTACATTGATGCTTACCAAATCGGACTACACAGGGGAAAATACAAAGCCTTGGTTCAATCGGGCGGTAAGGTTAGTGTTACAAGGGATTACAACCGTGATTCGGTATTAGACTTTAACAACGGTCACACCGTAACGGGAAGTTTTGGAATCAATATACACAGAGCCTCACAAGTGGGATCAACCCTAGTAGTCGATAAATATTCGGCAGGGTGTCAGGTATTCAAAAACGCAAATGATTTTAACGTGTTTATGAAACTGTGCGAAAAACAGCGGAGTATCTACGGCAATCATTTTACTTACACCTTGGTCGATGAGCGTATTGAGGTTCGCAATGAAATTAAAAAAACAATCAAAACAATTGCCATCGGAACGATTCTTTTAAGTGTTGTTATCGGTGGAGTGTATTTAATCTTTTCCGACAATGAAACTGAGTAACCGCCCCTTTCCATACCAAAAATACAGCTTCCTACTTTCCTTTATTGGTTTTATCGGAAGTACAGGTTTTTATATCGGAGTTCTTCGCGACTTTAAAGAGAAAGACCCTCACAGGGAGTTGGTCGAAGAACTCCGAAATGAAAACGAGTATTTAAAGCATCAAATCATAGAAATCCAAAAAAAGGAAAATCAATAATCAATTACCCTTAAATCATTAAATCATGGGAGCAATAACAAATGAGAATTATTATAAAATAATCGACAAATTAGGAAGAAGCCTACTCACACAATCACTTCGCAAAGGTGCTGACTTTGTAGATAAACACACAAAGAACGGTAAAACTTGGGCGGAATATTTTGATACAAGATCCGACGTAGTAAGAAGATTCATCGATAATTATTTTGATGAACTCGAAACATATATTAAAGATGTTGTTTCACAAGGTAAGAGTACACGACGTTACGGGTTTGAAAGAGAAGCGAACAGAGTAAAAAAACAAAGAAACATTACAACCGACTTGCGGACAGTACGGGCATTTGATACAACCAAAAAGCCTGTACAGAAATCAACAGGCAAACAACCACGTCAAAACAATAAGCCAGTTGAACCAACCAAAAAAGGAACTCTAAAGGTAGCCAAGGTAACAACGGAAATCTATTTCATTTCTCGTTTTATTGATATGCACAAAAAAGAAAAGACCTATATCCAAATCCTGTCTTTTATCAACGATCTACAAACGGCAATTGCAGAAAAAGAAATCCGCAAAACTTCCAAGTACGCAAACGAGATTTTAATTATTCAAGATGAACTTTTGATTTTGTTCAACAAGTTAAAGCGGACAACATCGGTAACGTTTAAAATTTCTGAAAGTCATTTAAACCGTTTGCAAAGTATTGTTGACACGACACAACAACGGTTATCTGTTCGGTTTGTTAAAAGCTATATCAATATGCAGGGTAAAGTAATTACCAACAAACAAGCAACGTATTTGTACAACCGAGTTGCACGGGCAATCAATAGCGGACAAATCAAAGAAACAGACCCGTACTGGTATCAGTTGCAATTGTTACTGGCATCCTTAAAAGCGTTTGTGAAAAAGAACACCCACCAAGGAACGCTAATTATACCGCCCAAAGATTTAAACGGATTTTCAGAGTTCAGAACCAAAAGAAGAAATACAACCAATCCAAAAAACTTAAACGGTTTGGGTGGTTTTGATGGCTTAAACGGTTGGGAGAATGAAACAGAGAATTTCGACACAACAGATCATACGGTAGTAAACAGTTTGGACATTCTAAATATGAAGTTTGAAAAACTGGGTTTCAAAGGCAAGTGGTTAAGCCTTATCGGTGATCCATCAAGAGGATTTACCGCAATGGTTTTTGGGAAAGCTAAATACGGTAAATCATATTTGTGTTTGGACTTTGCAGGGTATTTGGCACGGAATCACGGTAAAGTGCTATATGTTGCCGGTGAGGAATTAATAGGTGACACCGTTAAACGCAAATTAGAGGATTTGGGTATTGCTCACCCTAATTTGGAACTTACGGGAACAGTTCCGAACGATCTTTCAAAATGGGACTTCGTTTTTTTTGATAGTTCTACCCGTTTAGGCATTTCCCCTGAAGATATTGCAAATCACAAAAAAATGTACCCCAACATTTCCTTTATCTACATTTTCCATGTAACAAAGCAAGGCATCTTTAGAGGTAACAACGGATTTCAGCACGATGTCGATGTAATAATTGAAATTCCCGAACGAGGAAAAGCAGTACAGTACGGAAGATTCAACCAAGGGGGCGAACTCTACATTTTTGGAAAACCACTTCCGCCCATTGAATCAATGGAATTAGAATAAACAACAACTTCAAATTAACACAGCATCTTAAAATCAATCAGGTAATTAATAACACTAAAATCAAATCATTATGAAAACAAAATTTGCATTAGTTCTCTCAGGCGGAGGATTTAACGGAGCGTTTCAAGTAGGGGCAATAAAATACATTTCTCAGAACTGGAAAAAAATAACAGGACTTGAAACCCCTATGAAATTCGATATTATTTCGGGGGTAAGTGCTGGAGCAATCAACGGGGCATTAGTGGCAATGAATGAATTGCAGTTGCTTCATAACCTTTGGATGAATCAAATTGCTAAGGGTGGAGCATCCGAAATTTATACTTCGCCTTTTATCGATACCGATTCAAAAGCAAACACCCTTCAATTCAAATTTGATTTACTAAAACTGGCAAAACAGTTGAATATTAAATTTGATATAAATGATTTGAATTTCGGTATTGGGGATTTTGTTTCAATGCTTTATTCAAATCAAAGCCGTGAAGAATTTCTAAAACGATCCTATGCAGTAATTGAAAGGGAAGTAAAAAATAAAATCCACAACCTTAGAAGTATTGCAGATAGTACCCCGTTGCGTGAAAAACTAACCAGTTGCTTAGATCAGGACAAAATTCAAGGTACAACGTTTAGTTGTGGTTTTGTATCGCTTGATTCGGGGACGTATCATAGTGTTTGTCACAATCAATTTTTAAGTAATCTTGATTTTATCAAAGGGGTTCTTTCTTCGGCTTCGATTCCTGGCATTTTTCAGCCAGTTGATCAAGTTATGTTTTTAGAAAACTGTAATTTAAAGATTGCTAAAAATAACGTGGACGGTGGAATTGTGAACGCTTCCCCTTTGGGTGATGCCGTTAAACTGATCCAAAACGATACAGAAGATTGTGTTTACAAAATCTTTGTGATCAATTGCAATAACGGGTTTGTTTTACCCGAATCATTTTCTAATACATCAATGGGTGCAGTTGTTGCCCGATCTATCTATGAACTAACGTTAAATGAGATTTTCAAAAACGATATAGATCAGTTTTTACAAATCAATGACCTTGCCAAGCAAGTACAATCTTTTGACAGTAAACTGGTGCTTAAAACGTGTGAAAACAAATCTATCAAAGCCTTTCAAGCTGTTGTAATCAATCCCGATAACAAGGTTCATTTAGGAAGTCCGTTAGTGGCAAACCAAGAATTAATTTACAACAGGCTTGTACACGGTTACGATCAGGCTAAGAAGTTTTTGAATCCTTAAATCAATCAACAAAATCATTCACTTAAATCAAAATCAATATGGACTTGAAAGTATTATTCTTGGCAATTAATCAATTGTCAAGTGAAGTCGAAGAACAAAAAAAACAGATCGAAGCACTTAAAACAGAGGTTGCCGAATTAAAAGCAAATCCCGTTACGGTTTCTGCTCCTGTTTCAACATCTAAAAAAGATGTCTTAATAGATGAATTAATGAACACACAGGACGTTATGAAGATTCTAGGGGTAAGTTTCAATACGCTCTATAAAATCTATAAGCAAGGCTTAATTGAGAGGATTAAAATCAATCAAAGACGAATCCGATATACAACCAGTTCCGTACAGGCTTATATTAGTTCTCAATCAAAAAAAATGAAGGTAGCGTAGTTGCTAAACGAATAAACCTAACATTTAAACAAACAAAAACGGGGTGTCAATCGACACCCCGTTTTTGTTTGTGATACCTTTATACCAACTTGATAGGGAAGAACTCAGGGTTAAAGGTCTGCATTTGTTCTAGCAGTCTTCTAAAGATTACCGCATTATCAAGGAGCGACTTTTTATTATACTTCTCTATTGTTGTTTTGCTTTTATCCGTTGAGTGTCCTGTTATTTTGGATAGGATCGATTGAGGTATAAAATCGATCAGGTGCGTAATAAAAGAACGTCTTCCTATGTGAGAACTAACACGGTTAAAAAACTCTTTGGTTGCGAGCTGTTTTTTACCGTAGGAATCAACGAAGGTGAACACATTGTTCTCAATTAGTCCGCATTCTTCAATCAAATCCTTTACGTTGGTATTGAAAGCCGAATTAGTCAACTGGTAAGGCGGTTTGTTTCCGTTTTCTTTTAATGCCTGTTCCAATGGTTTAAGGATTGGAACAATTACGTCAACGTCTCCCTTTTGGCTGAAAAACTGAGCGTACTTAAATTTCACCCCTTTTTCATTATAAGTATATTTAGGCTCAATTTTGCTTACATCCGAATCTCTGCACCCTGTAAAGATCAACGTTAACAATATTAATTTGGTGTTCTGTAATCGCTCTGTAGTCGGTTTATAATTAATGATCGTTTGGATATGCTCAAAAGTGAAATACAATTCATCGGTTGAAACCAATTTGACCTTTTGTTTAGCATCAATTTCCTCGTCCATATCAAAGACCGTAATTTTGTATTTCTTCTTGATTTTTTTTAGGGTTGATTTAAAAATTTTCTGAATCGACCAGACAGAATTGTTTTTGTTCATTTGCTTTTTTATACCCTCGATAAATGATAGGTACATTTCAGCATCAATGTTATTTGAATAAACCTTTTTTCCTATCGTATCTTCAAAGGCTATTAATTTCTTTGCTAAATCTTCGTAGTGTTCCTTGGTTTTATCAGAAAGACCAAAGAAATTCGTTTTTGATGTTCTGCTTAATTCTTCATTAATAAAATCAACCAATCGAACGCGGTTGTTTGTCTTAGCTACCTTCTTTCCTTTGATCTTTATGTCTAGTTCATTCTTTAGAGTTATCGGATCAACTTCACCCTGCATTTTTAAGTAATTGTAAACCTCCTTAATCGTTTCTTCGACTTTGATAAGTTCAGCGTACTTTGCTTTGTTTTTTGGTCGCTTTAATTCATCGTCCCATTCCAAACGATGTACTTTGATATTCGGGTAATACTTCAAAGGATGGTATATGTCTTTCTTTAGTAATTCATCATATACTTTGTACCCATAGCTAATATTAGCAATAACGGGTACTTCTCCCTGTACCCCTGATTTAAGCGAAAAACTGATTTTGACTTTCATGACTATAAGTGTTTATATTTGTATAACAAACATAATGCGCTTTTGTTATATCTTTGGTGCGAAAAAGGTTCATAATATTGGACGGGTAGGGTTGAAATCTATTGAAATCCATGGATGTAACTTTTTTGAAGAATGATTGTAAACCCTTGTTTTTAAAGGGATTTTGAAATAAGAAATGTTAAACGAAATTAAATCGAACCTCTTTGGAGGGGGATTGAGGGGGAGGAATTTATTTATCTAAAATAGTTTTAATATCCGGTCTGAAATACAATTCCGACTTCATCACTTTTCCATCTTCACGATAAATCGGTTTCCCGTTTTCGTCCAGTTTACTCATGTTCGAGCGTTGAATTTCCTCAAACACTTCAATGATTTTATCCTGTAAACCGTGCTTCAAAATGGTACCGCAAAGTATGTACAATTGATCGCCCAAAGCATCAGCTACTTCCACCAAATCACCTTTTTTTGCAGCTTCCAGATATTCGTCATTTTCCTCCTGCATCAAACGGTGACGGAGTTCAATGTCTTTTTCAGTCAGTTCAACAGTAGGTTGATAATTATTAGAAATCCCGAATGCATCGTGGAAAGTTTCAACAGCTTTGATTGTATCTTGAAGTTTCATTTGTTTCTTTTTTGATTTTAGCAAAGATAGGAATTTTCTTATGCCTTGTTTTATTTTGAATTACTGCGAGTTTGTATAACCTAAAATATATCCTTTGCGATTCTTAGCCCTGAAAGGGCATAATATAAGAACATAGGATGTAGCCCTATGATATAACTAAATAATAATTCTTTATACAAAGAAAATGAATGCTGAAGTTGTATATTTGAGCTATTACCGATGGGATAGATTAATTTATTTGAGTAAGGATGGAGCAGTCAACTGAAAAAACATTTTGGAGTTATGATACCGATTACTGGTTTCAAAAATTGAACACTTCAATCGATGGATTGACGGCGGCGGAGGTAACAAAAATTCTTCGTAATTCAGGTGTCCGTCGAAAGAACGATTCCAGGTTTTTGAAAGATCTAAAATTGTTGATCCGCCAATTTCAAAATCCCTTAATGCTTTTATTGATTGGAGCTGTGATTCTTTCTGCTTTTTTAGGAGATGTTTCGGACGTCTTTATCATTTTATTCATTGTCCTTTCGACCGGAATCATGAGTTTCTTTCAGGAAAGAACAGCCGGAAGAGTAGTGGAACAGTTGCAATCCATGATTTCTTTGAAAAGTACGGTCATACGAGATGGTAAAGAGCAGGAGGTAAGATCCGATCAGGTTGTGTGTGGTGATATCATTGTTTTCAAGGCTGGAGATATGATCCCGGCTGACTGCTTGTTAATCGAATCCAATGAATTGCATGCCAATGAAGCAAGTTTGACGGGAGAATCATACCCCGTCAGTAAAGAAGTTGGTGTTGTTCAAGCGGAAACGGAATTATCCAAAAGAACAAATTGTCTATGGGAAGGAACCAATGTTGTGAGCGGAAATGCAAAAGCAGTGGTCATTCAAACAGGAGCTGAAACGATATTCGGAAGTATTGCTCAAAGCGCTTCAACATCAGTGGAAACTACTTTCGAAAAAGGGATCAAAGAATTTGGTTTTTTCTTGATGAAAATAACATTAGTACTTTCGATTGCAATCTTGGTAATCAATTTGGTAAACAATAAAAGTGTCATTGAATCGGCTCTTTTTGCATTGGCATTGGCAGTTGGAATGGCTCCCGAATTATTGCCGGCTATTACCACAATTGCAATGAGTGCGGGAGCCAAACGAATGCTTGAGAAAAAAGTAATTGTAAAGAAATTAGCCTCCATTCAAAATTTGGGAGAAGTCGATTTACTATGTACAGATAAAACAGGAACGATCACAGAAGGAACCATAAAAGTCAGTGGAATAGTCGATGGCAGCGGACAAGAAAGTGAATGGGTGAAACAACTCGCTTATTGGAATGCAAAATTTGAAACAGGATATGCGAATCCCATTGATGATGCACTGAGACAATTGAAGCTGACAACCACCGTTCTTCCCGAAAAAACAGGCGAAATTCCCTATGATTTCATTCGCAAGCGATTGAGTATAGCCGTTGCAACAGATCAGGAAAAATTATTGATTACAAAAGGAGCCTATGCACAAATCATAGAAATTTGTTCTAAAATAAAATTGAACGAAACCGTTGAAGACATTGAAAGTCATAGAGCAGATCTCGAAAACCGGTTCAAACAATTTGGGTTAGAAGGACATCGGGCCATTGCAATTGCGTATAAAAATATCGATACGAAGAGTGTAAGTATAGCCGACGAAAAAGAGATGATTTTTGCAGGATTTTTAT
>CAIUKX010000425.1 GCA_903899795.1 uncultured Flavobacteriales bacterium | reverse complement strand
CTTTGTTTTCAAAATTTCTTCCAATGGACGCTATTAATATTATTTTTTACCGGAGCTTTTTGTCGTGTGTGGTTTTGTTAATTGCAATAATGATTTTTATTCCTGGTCAGATGAAAATCAGGAAAAGGAAAGATTTACTTTTTATTATCTTATCGGGTATTTGTTTTGGAATTCATTTGTTTACCTACTTTAAAGCAATACAAGTTTCTTCGGTGGGTATCGGTGTTATATCACTTTTTACATTCCCAATGATTACAACAATTATTGAGCCTTTCATATTGAAACAGAAGATTCAGATCAAAAACATTTTATTGGGATTGATTGTATTAGTTGGTGTTTTTTTCATTGTCTACGATTCAGGTTTTGGTTCAGATGATTACTTGGGAATTGTACTAGGAGTGGTTTCAGCATTTACTTACTCGTTGCGTAATTTATTTCAAAAATATTGGCTTTCGGATTATTCACCTTTATCCATTTTATTTTATCAATTGGTAATTACTTTTTTGATGATGCTTCCTTTTGCAGATAGGCATATTGTTCAATTGGGGAAGGATAATTTGGGTTATCTAATCCTCTTAACAATCGTTTTTACAGTGATCCCTCATCTAGCTGTAGTTGAGACATTGAAGAAATTCGAAGCCCGATCGGTTGGCTTGATTTTGACGCTTCAGGTTCCTTATGCTATCGTGTTGGCCTACATTGCTTTTAATGAGGAGTTAAAACTGTCCATAGTCTTGGGTGGATTGTTAGTTATTGGGGCTGTTGCTTATGAAACAATAACTTTGAAAATCAAAAACCGAAAATCTACTAAATAATTCAAATTCATGTGTGTAATTATATAATTAGTCGAACTTTTTAAAGCTTTTGTCTTTAAAATAGGTTGAAAACCCCGTGCGGAGAACACGTATTTTTTGCGGTATTTACGTAAAAAAATATAGTTGATAATGGCTATGTTGCTGATTATTAAAGTGTTGATTGTTGTGAATTAATATTTCCCATTTTTTAGGATATATAAGAATCAAATGGATGTTGTAATTTTCGTTTGGAGATGGAATAAGCGTATTTCATTCTGACAGTTAATAAATTGGATAATCTAAAAAATTAAATTTTATGTTAGTAGAAACGTTAATCACAGGACAAGTTCAGGAGAACTCAAATTCGAACAAAAAAGCAGATTGGAAAAATGTTCAGGCTAAGCTTTTTCCTGAGGGAATTCCAGCAAATCAAGAGTGGACAAGTATCGAAGATATTATTTCAGTCTTGAATATTATTGGTACAGAACGAGGGGCAAGTCAGTTATTATATCCAAGTGGTGGATTTACTGAAATTGAATTTGCGAAAAAATCGAGAGAAGAAGATTGCATCGAAGTCTTTGCTGGACATTTTGAAATTTTGAAACCAAAAAAATTAACTTTCCATTCCTTTGAAGAAAATCAAGATTGGAATTTCTTTCGATTAGAAACACATACAATAGCTCCTTCTGGTGTTTACAATGAAAATGGGTATTCAAGTGAAGAACTTCTTGAAATTGAGTCAGGTAAATACATCAATAGAATGTTTTGGGATGAAAATGAATTCAATGGTGAAATATTGCCTGAAACAGCAAGAATTGTAACTCGTCACCTTAACGGATCATTTACACTTGTGTCAGATTTCGCATCGGAAACATTATTTAATTCATACGATGATTTGTATTTATCAATGGATACTGAAGAATTCAAAAATTACCTTGAAAATTCTTTTCTCTTAGAAGAGGCATAAAAAATAGAAAAAATAAATAATCAACTAACCCACCCACCTGGATTTTTACCAAAACTTTCAGTTCTAAATCAATCAACTTCAAAAAAAAAGCATCATTCTTGTATCATTTCCAATTTTCTTACGTTAAATTTGGTAAGCTAAAACACAAGATGAGTAAGTT
>CAIUKX010000424.1 GCA_903899795.1 uncultured Flavobacteriales bacterium | reverse complement strand
TGACGCCATTTATGTATTAATACCTATTTCCATTGGTTGGGCATCACTATTTTCTGCTGTGATAGTTGCTCCGTTAGCATCAATTGACAAAAATTCTACAAACCACTTCAATTCATCGAGGTACAAATCGATTGTACTACCATCGATATTAGGAGCAGGGATCGGATTTTCAGTAGGATACACATTGAACGGAGGAAAAAATAGGTTTAAATTAAGACCCCACTTGTTGAATACTTTAAAATAATTAAAAAACAATCAGAATTTATAAGGAAAGGCATCGGTAATGATTATTATATACTAATGAATTGGATTTTTATTGTTATTAACATTAATCTGATTCCTCTTTTTTTAGCCTTTTTAATTTCTTTTATTGGACAATCACATGACTACACTAGATGGTTAATCGATTTTATTATGAACTATTCTCCTTTTTCATTTTTTTTTATTGTGGAGGTGTGTTTTTGTCGTTTTCAATATTATGCTTCATCAATTCTATTTTTTTATATAACAAAGTAAGGAGATACAAACTATTTAGCAAAACATATTTATGGATTACTTTTTACAGAATAATCATTTTTTTGCTAATGGCATATTTACTAACATTAGCCGTATTTTGCGATTTTGAACTTAATCTAGGAATAGGAAGTCAGGGTTAATATCTTGCTTCTCTCGATCTTAAATCTATTTTATCAAATACCTCAAACTAATCTCTGAAGCTCCTCTATACCCTACCATTCCTGCTCTGTTTCCAACATTTACTTCGTAACTCAAACCTAAGTTCCAATTCGTTCGTTGGTAAGAAGCTCTACCTACGATGGCTCCAGAGGAACGGTAAAACAAGCCTGCTGAAAGAACTTCCTGAGGAGCACCAGATCGAGCTTTATCCATGTTTTTGCTGTACATAGAACCGATCAGGAAGTAAACAAATTTTTGCTGTGTTTGGAAATAAACAGATGGTTTTAACTCATCGTGATGATCGCCAACCGGGAAGCATAAGTTTACGAAACTGGAAACGCGAACCGGTAAGCGACTCTCGGAATTGGAATAGAAAGAAAGATTCGGACGGTTCAAATGATAACCTGAGATTCCGATTTGGAATGTCGGCGTTTGTTGTTTACGATCGAATTTGGATGAAAAAACAGCTCCAAATCCTACATCAACATTGTTTTTTTGTGAGGAAACGAAGTTCTCACCGGAAGCTATGTTTTCATTGTATTGAGCACCGTCGTACTGGCTTCCCCATCTTGCATTGTTGATGTTTGAACTGAACCCCAAATAGCCTAAGTACATTCCCACACTCAATTTATCGTATGGACTGATGTTCAAATGATACGCCAACGAAGCTTGAATATTGGTCGTTGTGAGCTTTGCCGAACCGGTATTATCGGAATAAAAATCCAATCCTGCTCCCAGATAACTTCCATCTTTTCCGTTCTTTCTTTTGAAAGCCATATCGGTACTTGCCATCATTGTGCTATACGATCCGCCGAATCGTTTCCATTGACTCCTGTAATTTAGATTGGCCTGTAAATTCGAATTACAACCCGCCAACGCAGGACTTAAAGTCAGCTGTGCATAATCGGGTGCTGAAAACATTGCATCCTGAGCAAAGATCGATTGAGCAGTCAGTTGAATTAGCAACAAACAACTCATTTTTACAACTAGTGATTTCATCTTTTCAAAATTTTAAATTATTCGTAGTGGAGTACCTTTAAAAACCTAATTATCGAGGCGAAAATGAAATTTAAATCCGGATTTTACCTATGTAAATGAGGAAGTTAAATTTCAGTTTCAACGATGAGAAGCGGGTTTTTAGAGGTGCTCATTAATGGTTGACTTCTACAGTTCCATTTTGTGATACCGTATTCCCAAAAAGCGTTGTCAAATCTACGTGATAAACATAACTGTCATTCTGTACCATTTCTCCGTTGTAAGTTCCGTCCCAGCATATATCCGGTGCAAAGGTTTCAAAAATCACTTCTCCCCATTGATCAAATACAACCATGTGAATTTTTGCTACACAACCTCCCATTACGCAACATTTATCATTCAAACCATCTCCATTCGGAGAGAATGCTGTCGGAACAAAAATGGTCCCGCACGGATCTTTAATGATGATTTTGATCGAATCGGATCCGTAACATCCGGAGGTGTGTGTATAGGTTACCACGTATTCTGTCGGAACTAACGGAGAGGCAATCGGATTTGCACAGGTTGTACAACTCAAGTAACTAGAAGGTGTCCAACTGATTGAAACCTGTGATGACGATACGCTGCTCGATGATGAAAGCTGTGTTCCATCTCCAACGAAAATGGATACAGAATCCGGTGATGCATTGACGTTCAAATTGTTTAAATATTGAATATTGAATGTTCCAGCATATCCACATCCGCTGCTGTCCTGAATTTGCAACTGATAACTTCCCTGTCCAACAGCTGTCAAATCCTCCAATGATGATCCGTTTGACCACATGAAAGTATAGGGCGCGTGACCTTCGGTAATGGTAATATCAATTTTACCATTGTCCAAGCCACAGTCTGACATCGTCAATGAATCAACCCAAACCAAGGTATCACCGGGAGCAATTGTAACAGCAGCTATGGTACTACAATTATCATTGTCTAAAACTGTCACACTGTAATCTCCCGGTGACAAATTGGTGACCGTAGCCTGGCTCGTTTCAGCAGGATTCCAGGTATAGGTCAAAGGTGCTGTTCCATTTGTTACAGTAACTGTGGCTGTACCATCATTGGCACCTGCACAACGTTCATCGGCATAATCTGAAATCGCAGCTATGATGGTGTGTTGAGGCGGGATAACAAAAGTTACTGAATCAGTACATCCATTCGGTAAGGTCACAAAAACAGTTTGTGGACCTTGAGGCAAGTTTGTTACACTGTCGCCCATTATGTTTGTCGGCATCCATTGAGCAGTATAATCCGTATACATAGAATCCACAAAAACATGTGCTACACCCGAATTGACTACACAAACATTGGAAGTAAACAACGTATCGGCAATGATTTTTATCGGACCGGATAACACTGCTGTATCACCTGTAACACATCCCAATGAATCAGAAACCGAGTAAACGTAGGTCCCTGAAACTAAATTCAAGAATGAAGTCTGAGAAGAAGTGACACCGTTGAAAGTTGTGGTAAAAGGCCCTGAACCCGAAATATTAAATACGACACTTCCATCATTGACTCCATAACAAGACGGAGTTGTCAGTGTTGTATCTACCAAAGCAGGAACATCTACTGTAAATACCATCGTTGCCGTATCCGAACAACCGTATTGGTTGGTTTCTTTCAGTAAATAAGTCCCAGAATATGTTGAATCTGTTGGTGTAAGAACAGGTTGTTGTTGAGTACTGGAAAAAGAATCAGGTCCTGACCAAGCAGTCGTTGTTGTACTATCAGCATTTGAAGTAAATGTATACGCAGCACCTTGGCACCCATGATTTTCTGATGTAATCACCGCAACTGGCTTAGGAGCAACGACCACTTCAATATAGGCACATTCCGTTGAATTGGTGACACTTTCGGCCCTTACATAGAGAGTAAAATTTGATGTCGGAAAAAAAGTCAGTGTATCACCGAATCCCATTGCCGGAGCTGGATCACCACAACCATTTTTATACCAGGCCCAAACTGCATCAGAACCAATTTCAGCCCCGATGAGAACAATATGTGCTGTATCTCCTTGACAAACATACAATACATTATCCGTTGCAGTTCCACCTCCAAAACCTCCCGGCATGGTTGAAACATTTTGCTTGAATTTCACTAAAAATCCATCCGTTAATCCTTTCAATGAATCCTGGTAGGTAAAGTATTGGTTATTCAATACGATTCCTGTATCGGACAATGTTGATCCTGTCATGTAGATCGCTGTATTACCGAATACATCTACTGCATAGGCTTCTTCATCCATTGCTCCACCGAAATATGATCCCCATTGTTTGAAGCCTACATCGTTGAATTTGGAAATAAAAACATCCTTTCCTCCTGCTCTACCCGATTGCTGAACATCTGCAGTTGCTATTGACGAATCTGAAAGTGTGGTTCCATATAAAAAGGCTTGATTATCCATTTCAATATCGAGCTCAATTCCGTAATCTTCCATTGCACCACCCACATAAGTTGACCACATTATTTTCCCGTTGTGACTTGCTATACGGCCGATGAAAGCATCTTCCAATCCATTACGATGAACCTGATTTTGCAAACTATCCGAACAAATAAAATCATCCGATAAGGTGGTTCCAACAAAATAAACATAGTCGTTATAAGCTTTAACTGAGTTCATATAATCATCTTGCGTACCTCCGAAATAAGTCGACCAAATTCGTTGTCCGTTATCAGGATTAAACTTGGAAATAAATCCATCAACGAAACCTTTTAACGAATCCTGATGTGTTGAATCTGTAGCAATAAAATCGGTAGAATACGTATATCCGCAAACGAACAAGTTTGTATCTCCAAAGGAAAGTCCAGTTGATACATCGTCCAATGTTCCTCCCAAATAGGTCCCCCAATCCACTACACCCGATGTATCCATCTTGGCGACAAAGACATCTTTTCCTCCCTGATTGGAGGTCTGATGAGTTCCTGAAGTTGCTAATTCGGTGGGTGAATTCGTAGTAGTTCCGCTGATAAAAATTCTGCCTTTAAAACCGAGTGTCAACTTTGAAGCTTCTTCTTCACCGGGGCCACCGTAATAAGCACTCCACATATAATGTCCGTCTTTTTTAAATTTAGCTACAAACGCATCGCTTAATCCTTCCAAACTGTCATTATAAATCAAGGTATACACCAGTGAGTCTTGTAATGAATCGGCTGTAGGAATTGTATCAACCAATGTATCGGCAAAAACAATATTTGTTGCAGAATAAGTTGTTCCGTACAAATACACATGTCCCATGGTATCAGCTTGTACATCGACAGCAATATCCACATCATTTCCTCCGAAATAAGTCGCCCAAAGACATTGACCATACGAATCAAATTTCATTAAATAGGCATCCGAAAGACTATCGTTGATTTGCGATTGAAAAGCACCTGAAGTTGCCAATGAGTGAACCGATTGAGTTGTACCGCAAGCATAAACATATCCGTTTTTATCGGTTGCAACTCCTGTTCCGATCGTCACCAAAGAATCCCCAAGATAAGTTCCCCAAAACATCAAGGGCTCGGGATCAATCACCAATGACTGTGCTTTATTTAATGGGACCTCAACAGCGAAGCCCATCATCATCTCTCCTGTTTTCGCAGTTATATTTTTGTACTTTACATCCACATTCAATCCGGATTCGGGTACCCAACTTTGTGGAATTACTTCCGTTAATGTTCCCAATGCATGTTTTAACTGCAATTGATTATTTATCAACTTCCCGTTTTCAAAGCCTTTGAATCTCAATTTAATTTGCTGCACATCTCCGCCCGGATGAACCACAAAATCGTATTTTACCCGCTGTGTCTTGGTATTCGCATAAAATACCACATCAATCAAAGGGTAAACATTCTTATAGGTCACTTTTTGGAATTGATAAACTTCACCATGTTGTTGAAATTGCAGGTATGTGGTTAACATATCTGAAGCTTCAATTGCTGGTGACGGATTACATCCCACGAAATCGATATCTATCCTTTGAAGTTGAAGTTTATGTTTTGGAATTTCAATTTGCTTGGTCCCTTTCACCTTTCGTTTGGAGTTTGAAGGTGGAATTGTTAATTTATAAAAATCGTAACTAAAGCCCGTATTCCTAAGTTGGACATTTAGCCCCTTTCCGGTTGGGTACAAATAACGAACATCCGAAACCGTTCGATAAGACTGATCGTGAATCTGTCCTTTGTTTTGTATAAATCCAAAAGTTTGAGTGGGATTAATCGTTCCTTGATTTTGAGAAAATACAGCGAAACAAATCAACTGTATAAAAAAGAGGGAGAGTGCAAAATTTTTCATGGCTAGCGTATTGTAGTTATGAATCAAAAGTAGAAAACGGACTTCCACTATTTTTACCTTTTTAGTACAAAAACTTTCATTTTATACAGGTCTAAAAAGATATTGCGTTTTTTTAAATGATCCATCCCTTTGGGATTTGACTAGCTTCAGTGTCTAAGAAAACTTCTTTTCGACTTTTTGAATTATATTTGTCGCGCAATGAATCATAATAATTACGCGTCATATCTCAAACATCCTGTCTTCAAGGTTGCTTCTCAAGTTGTTACGGAAAATAATCTTCAAGCTTATGTGATCGGAGGATTTGTGCGGGATTTATTATTGGACCGGCCTTCCAAGGATATTGACATCGTGGTAGTCGGCAATGGAATGGAACTAGCTAAAGCCTGTGCTGAAAAACTAAGGGTCAAAAAAGTTTCATTGTATGAAACTTTCGGTACCGCTCAATTCAATTACAAAGACCTTGATGTTGAATTTGTTGGTGCCCGAAAAGAATCATACCGGCAAGATTCACGCAAACCAATCGTAGAGAACGGAACCTTAGCCGATGATCAAAACCGCCGTGATTTTACCATTAATGCACTTGCTTTAAGTCTTCATGCGGATACTTTCGGTGATTTAATCGATCCTTTCGACGGGCTTTCGGATTTGGAAAAAGGAATCCTTCGAACTCCTTTGCATCCCGATGCGACTTACAGTGATGATCCCTTGCGAATGATGCGTGCCGTTCGTTTTGCCAGTCAATTGAACTTCAAAATCGAATCAGCGAGTTTGAATTCCATTCTTCAAAATTCGGAACGATTGAATATCATTTCGATTGAAAGAGTCATGGATGAATTGAATAAAATCATTCTTTCAGAAACTCCTTCCCGAGGATTAAAATTATTGTATTCTACAAAATTACTGCATCAATTTTTTCCAGAAATGGTTGCTCTTCAAGGCATCGAAACCATTGATGGAAAATCGCATAAAGACAATTT
>CAIUKX010000423.1 GCA_903899795.1 uncultured Flavobacteriales bacterium | reverse complement strand
TCAATTAGAATGTTTAGTGTCAATAATGTACTTGGAAAATCAAAATAAACGTTGTCACCATTTGCATTAACTATTGTCATAATATCTCTAACGCCCCTTCCTTCATCCAACTTCACGTTAATAGTTTTGTTGCTCAGATTCCTCCCTTTCAATTCAGCCACTAATCTGTCAATGTTTTTAGGGTATAAATCGGAAAGCTTTTCAGGTATGAAAATATATAAAATAGAATTTTTATTATTTTTAATTAATTGAGTTAATAAAGGCTCAATAAAGTTGTTTACGTATCCAACTGCTAAGGCGTTTGCTGTACAAAACTTCTCGCTTTCTAATTTATCTTCATATTTCTTCAATATCGCTGTTGAGGCAACAGATATTAAACCTATAGCAAATGTTAATGGCTCTGGTTCAAATGGAGGATTTGACCAAAATATCCAAATCAAAGCCAAAATGAATGACGAACACCAAAGAATTATTTGAAATATTTTGGAGATTAATTTTATGGTCATTGGACTTATTTATTAGATGTTTTGTTTTAAAAAATCTGAATACACACCTTCAACCTCTCCTAAAAGTTTTTTTACATTGTCCAACTTAGTCGCATTTCCGCTAAAAATATATTCTCTTCCATCAACGGAAATTAATTTATCAGAATGATCATTATTTGTGCAAATACTCTTTAGCTGAACGTGAAGTAGCGGTACTAATTCAAAAATAGTCAGGTTTTGATATTTCGTTGGGTCAATATCATAACATATCGCATTAATGTCAAAACTACTCAAATCTATTTCGTGTTCGGAAATTGCTTTTACATTTTTCAAAAAACGTATCATTTTTTTCAGTCTTCCATTAGTTGAAGTACTTCTTTCGTTAATTCTGTTAATGCTTATAAATGGGAAGTCCGCCTTTTCTTTTTTGTTCTTCTCCTTATTATAAATCTGAATACCTCTAAAATCTCCTTTGTCATTAATTATTGAAGATACATCATCATACCAGTTTGCGATAACGATATCCACATCTCGATTCAGGCTAAGGTTTGTAATTTTTATTGCTTTGGAATGACTGATGTCACATATCTTGTAAACGTCTAGCAATATTCTCTCACTATCCAACCTCATTTTTTTTAGGTCATCCAAACTGTTGCCTGTATAATTTGATCTATTAACTTCTCTTTCTAATTTCTCAATAGATGCTTGTCTAAATTTTTCTCTTCTAACTGGAGTATTAAGTAGTTCTTTTATATTGCTACTGTCGTACGTATAAAACTTTTCGCAAATCGTGAGTAAATCAATATCACTGTACCCTTTAATATGGGTATTTGTCATCACTGAACCTTGATACTTAAAAGTAACATCAGTTAACTCTTTCAGCAAATGTTCTTTAACTCTCTCTCCTGCATCTTTACTTTTTTGAGTGTATTCAAGTTCAACACCTTTCATTGCAACTCTAATAAAAGTCAAAACGTCACTGTAGGATAGTGTTGAAAGTTCATCAGAAAAAGCTTTTTGAATAGCAATATTGTCGGGGTTAATTCTTGCCCTAATACTTTCTGTTAATAGTCTGTAATTCTTAGCCATTGTTTATGTTTATTTCTTGTAATGTCGGTCGTCATAGCCTTACTTATAACTTTTTTATACCTGAAACAAGGTTTCGGCAATCTTCCCTTCATAGGAGGTATACCCGAAATTTTCTACTTTTTATTCCCCCCCAAACCTACACTTTCTACCCGTAACAAAATAGAGTATAACTACGCATTCTTTTTCGCGGTAAATACTGTAAAAAATAAAAAACACTTTTCTTCATTTTTCGCTTTAAAATATATCATATCAATACACTACCTGCTTTTATAGTGCATATTCCACTAATTTATTTTTAATTGCCTCTAAAAACGAAGCCAAATTTTTAGAAAAAAGAACAGCTGCATTTATAAAGTAAGCTCCTGCATTTGTAAAACTCGCGGTTGTGGATGTAAAACTCGCGGTTGCGGATGTAAATCTTGCGGTTACAGACATAAAACTCGCGGTTGTAGATGTAAATCTTGCGGTTGCGGATGTAAAACTCGGGATTGCGAATGTGAAACTCGCGGTTGCGGATGTGAAACTCGCGGTTGTAGAAGTAAATCTTACGACTGCAGACATAAAACTCACGGTTGTAGATGTAAAACTAGCAGTTGCGGATGTAAAACTAGCAACTGCAGATTGGAATCTTGGGAGACTACCTTTCCATTAAGCATTTTGATTTTTAGATTAGGGACTTTGATTTTACTTTCAGTCATTTTAATCTTTATATCAATGACTTTAAATTTAGATTCAGCCATTTTGATTTATAGATTAGGGATTTTGATTTTACTTTCAATCATTTTAATCTTTGGATCGAGGACTTTAACTTTAGATTTAGCCATTTTGATTTATAGATTGGGGATTTTGATTTTACTTTCAATCATTTTAATCTTTATTATCTGGCATTTAAATTAGATCAGAATCCTGAATAGTTTTTTTACCACAGTGTAACACAGAGTTAATTCACAGAGTCACACAGTTTCTATACACATAACAAAAAAAACTCCGTGGTACTCTGTGCCAAACTCCTTTAACTCTGTGGTAAAAAACCAACCACAAATCCCACAACTCTTATACACATAACAAAAAAACTCCGTGTTACTCTGTGCCAAACTCCTTTAACTCTGTGGTAAAAGAAAGAAATTTACTACCTTTGCCCCCATGAAATACAGAATGTTAACCGGAGAAGAAATGGAAATTTTCGATGAGGATTTCAAACATTTCATGATTACGAATGGTGTTACCAATGAAGAATGGATCGAAATGAACCAATCCGACCTTCCGAAAGCAACAGCACTGGTAGAATTATTCTCTGATACGGTTCTTCAAAAAGTATACGAAAAACTTCAATTCATTGAATTCAGAAGTGATGATGCCTGCATGGTTTTTCATTGTCAGAAAGATAAAATGGAATTGATTTCACTCAATAAAAAAGGAGATCAAGCCAATTTATCAACTCCAAAAACAATCCACGATTCGCTGCGAAATCATCCCGAAGATCTTACTGTTTTCAAGACACAAAAATCATACGATACAAGCCGGGAAGAAGAAATGCATGAGCTCTTTGAAAAAGGTTGTTTTGTTTCTTCTCAAGAATTCTGGGATGCTCTAAATGTTTTAACCAACTAAATCTAACTATGTTTCGTCCTATATTTATGGCTTCCTTTTCATTGCAGAACATGACGAAATTTTTATCACTCTTCTTATTTCTTTCTCTACACCTCTCTTTTTTCGCACAGCACAATCGCCGGGACACTAAAAAATCGGTTGTTTACAGTACAGTTTATCAACGCATGGAATTGGGAACTGCTTCTGAAAGTTCGTTCGAACTCAGAAGAGGCACACTGTGGGCTTGGGGAAATAATACCGATGGTCAATTAGGAAACGGAACTATTGTCAATATAACAACACCGGCTCAAATCGGAACTTCCTCTTTGTGGAGTCTCATTTCTTCTGCACAGTCGCATACGCTGGGTATTCAAGCCGATGGAACACTATGGGCGTGGGGAAAAAACGATGTTGGTCAATTGGGCCTTGGAAACAACACCAATCAGCACACTCCTGTTCAGGTGGGACTATTAAAGGATTGGATCAGCATCGCAACAGGAGCTGATTTTACTGTGGGATTAAGAGCTAACGGAACCCTTTGGTCCTGGGGAACGAATTCAACCGGACAATTAGGGATCGGATCACTTGCACCGACTTCAACACCCACACAGATTGGAACAGACAATGATTGGACTACGATCGTCTGCGGATTGAATTTTTGCATTGCTCTCAAATCAAACGGAACTTTATGGGCTTGGGGAAATAATACTTCAGGACAATTAGGCGACGGTACTTTGGTGCAAAAAACGGTACCTGTACAGATAGGTTCAGCCAACAATTGGATCAAAATCAGTGCGGGAGGTCAACAAACTTTTGGCATTCAAGCCGATGGAACTTTATGGGCTTGGGGCGATAATTCCTTGAATCAACTTGGAAATGCTTCTCCGGGAAATGTTTCTTCCCCTGTTCAAATCGGAACGGACAAGAATTGGGTGAATATCTCCGCCGGAAATTACCATACGCTTTGTTTAAAATCAAATGGAACGCTTTGGGCTTGGGGAGTAAATGATCAAGGTCAACTTGGTTTTGGCGACAACAACAATACAAACCAGCCCTTTCAAATGGGAAATTCCAACAATTGGGTTTCCATTCAAGCTGGAAAATCTCATTCCATGGCTCTTTCCGCTAATGGAAATTTATGGATCTGGGGATCGAATGCGAAAAATCAGTTGGGATCAGCTATTTCTGGTTTTTCCAATGTTCCGGTACAAATCAATACGGACAACGATGAATGGATTTATGCAGAAGCAAGCCAATCCAACAGCGGTTTGATTCATTCCAACGGCTCCTTATGGACCTGGGGAGCAAATGAATCAGGACAAGTGGGAGATGCTTCTCATACAGAAAGACACGTTCCTTTCAGAGTAGGCACCGACAATAAATGGGTTTGCGTTGAAATGGGAACATCTCACTCCATCGGGCTCATGGCAGATGGATCGCTTTGGGCATGGGGAAAGAATAACAACGGACAACTCGGCACCGGTGTGGGAGTGGGAGTTGATCCTATTACTCCCATTAAAATTGGATTAGACAACGACTGGACAACAATTGCTGTAGGTGAAATAAATACCTACGCTTTAAAATCAAATGGTACGCTCTGGGCTTGGGGAAATAATGATTATGGTCAATTGGGAGACGGAACAATCAACTTGACGTATGACCCGATTCAAATCGGAACCGATAAAGACTGGGTAAGTATCGCAGCCAGCGGATACCATGCACTCGCATTAAAATCGAACGGCACTTTGTGGAGTTGGGGAATGAATTTATTCGGACAATTGGGCTCAGGAGATTTTTCGGAAGTTCATCAACCAACACAAATCGGAACAGATCAGAACTGGATGAGCATAGAAACCGGAACGTTCTTTTCTGTTGCTTTAAAATCGAATGGAACGATCTGGATGACCGGAGATAATTCACAAGGACAATTGGGTCATAGTTCTTCTGTTAACGATTCGGTTTTTTCTCAAGTAGGGATTGATAATAGTTGGATTTCTGCCAAAGGAGGTGAAGCATTCACTTTGGGATTGATGTCTGACGGAACGTTTTGGGGTACTGGTAACAATGTATCCGGACAATTTGGAAACGGCTCCAATACTTCTACTTCTACCTTTCAACAAGAAGGAACTACCAACAATTGGGTTTTCCATGCGGTTGGTTACGAATATTCTATTGCCTTGAAATCGGATCGCACGTTGTATTGCAGCTCTGGAATAGATAATACCGGGCAATTGGGAAATAATTCTACAACTGCCATCAACACATTTACTTGCAACATCAATTGCTTTCCTGCAGACCCTCCGACCTCCTCTAACCCAACAATATGTGGTGGAAATTCAATTACTTTAAATGCTGTAGGAATGGATTTGAATCCTTTGACATGGTATACCACTGCCACAGGAGGAACGCCAATTGCCACAGGACCTTCTTATACAACTCCGATATTGAACAACACTACATCTTATTTTGTGCAAGACAGCACGTGTCTCGCCAGTTTAACCAGAACAGTAGTTATTGTTCATGTTAATCCAAGTCCCGACACTTCAATTGTAAAAACAAGTGAGACATTGACATCCAATCAAGTCAATGCAACTTACCAGTGGTTGGATTGCAATGCAAACATGAATCAGATTCCCAATCAAACCAACCAGTTTTTTGTAGCGACTGTAAACGGAAGTTACGCTGTGAAGATTACAACCACCGCCCAATGTGTAGATACCAGCAATTGCATCACGATCAATTCTGTCGGATTAAATGAACTTCCCGCAATTTCTGAATTCGAAATTTATCCGAATCCAGCGAATGATTTTCTGACCATTCTCTCACCGGTCGATGGTGTATTTTTATTACAGGATGAACTAGGTCAAACAATCAATACTTTTCAATCAACATCAAAAACGATTGACATAAGCCACCTTAAAAATGGTGTTTACTATGTCGTTGGCACTGAATCCCAGCAAGGTTTCCGCCAAAAAGTGATTATTCTGCATTAAAGTGTCTCAGCATATAGGGGGCACTCTCATTAAAATTTACTACATAAAAATACTGCTAGCAGTATTCCCTTATATGCAAGCTTGCATTCAAACAAGTACTTATGGGTATTTCTTCCATGCCTAATGTGGTTCCACCAAATCATCCCACATCCATCCATCTTATATGCCTTATATGGTTCCAACATCCATTTTATATGCATTTGACCTACCTCTTTATCTCAACGTTAACAGCTATTCAAGTTTATTCACTAATTTTGCGGACTTCAATAATTCCCAATCCGGGAAATGAGTAACGATACAATGACAGAACTGGAACAAGAATTAGCAAAGCGATTCGGCGAGAAAAGTTTAACTACAGTCGAAGTAAATGAGGGTGAAATTCCACTGATTCTCCTGAAAATTGACACCAAAAGTCCTGTTAGTGTACTAATGACCAATGGACTGAGCGACTTCGAAATGCAAGTTCCTGAGAAAATGAAAGGCCGTGAATACAACGAGCTTTTCTTCTGTATCCCAAGTTACTGGGATCTTTCGGATAAACAAAATATCAATACCAATTGGATCTATCCCTGGATTCAACGCATGGTAAAATACGTGCGGGAGAAAAACTCGTGGTTCGGTCCCGGTCACACGATGCCTTGCGGAAATCCTTTTCAAGCTTTATCTCCCATCATGAAATTGAATCATTTCTTTTTAAGTGATCCCATTTTATTGGCGGAAGAATTGAGACCGCTTCAAATCGGTGAAAAGACCGTTCATTTTCTAGCCATCATTCCTATTTTCGAAGATGAAATGGATTACAAACAGGGAAAAGGAACTTTCAAACTACTGAAAAAATTCAGCACACATGGCATTACTGAAAAACTAGACGACTTCAGAGGAACGGTTTTAAGAAGCAAATGGAGATTTTGGAAGTGATGAAATAATGTTGATGTTTGATGTTTGGTTGACTATAGAACCTTCTATTAAAAACGGAATAGTGGAGTATTAAATTCCAACCTTTTCTTACGTTTTAACGTCCTACTTTTAATCCTTTCCAATTAACTATGAAAATATTAATACCAATTGTTTTTTTTACTTTGCTTTTCAGTTGCAAAAAAAAGGATAACACACCTAACCCCCCACCAACAAAGCCAATAGATTATACAATTGACAATAAATTAATTTCAGGCAATAGCACAACTTCTTTTAGTCGAGAAATAACGAACGCTGACTTTGGATCTGTACAGCAGATAAATGATGGTAGCTATATCCTATGTGGATCGGCAATTTCACCTGACAAAGGAGGAGTAGTAAGAGATGTTGTTTTACTCAAAACAAATTCATTGGGCGAAACAATCTGGATGAAACGTTTTTCTGAAGATACTGATAACCAAGGAAAATATGTAATTGTTACAAATGACAATAATTTTGTTTTTTCAATTTATTCAAGTTCAACGGCAATTAATAATTCACTGTTAAATACCTATAGTCAATTAATTAAAGTTGATAGTAATGGTAATTTAGTTTGGAAAAAGTCTTTTGGAAATGATTTACACTTTTCAAGTATAAAAGAAACTTCAGATGGAGGAATAGTCACTTGCGGATCTGAAATTTCAACATCAAATAGAATCTTACTTAAAATAGATGCAAATGGAAATGAACTATGGCGACAAACATATTCAGGATTAATTTCACTTCGGAGTTTAAATACAACATCTGATGATGGTTTTGTAATATGTGGCACAATTCAAGACTCGATAAATGCTATCGAAAATGAATATATCATAAGAGCTAATGCTACTGGTAATATAGTATGGACAAAAACGTTTAAGGATACAATTAATTTTTACCCTATTTACCCTACTTCTATTATAGAAACGACATCTGGAAATATTGCAATGTGCGGAGTTTTTGGTCATGTTAGGTTTATTAATTCTTTGGGAGATGAACTATGGAATTATAAATCATCTATCAATACTTTTTATTCAATAGACATTACTAACGATAATAAATTAATTGTGACAGGATTTGATCATTGGACAGACAACATAATTGAGGCCCATTTATTAAAACTGGATGAATCTGGAAATTTAATTTTTCAAAAATCTTTTCAAGGTGGTGATTTAAATCAAATTAAATCAACATTAGATAATGGAATAGTATCTGTTGGTGGGGCTTGGTTTTTAAAAACCGATGAAAATGGTAATTAAACCATTAAAAATTAACAAGGAATACTGTTTTAGCTTAATGTGTGAATGCAAAAACATATTACAAACACAGAAACCAATTACTATTTAACCTGCTATTTAAATTTTCAAAAAAGAAAAGCCACCCATTAATGAGTGGCTCTCGTTTTTCAAATGAATATATTTTTTAGAATAATTTAATAATCAAGCATTCAACATCAAACACCCAACATCAATAATCAAAAATCCTTAATGTGTTGCTACTGCCAACAATCCTTTTTCGATCAATAATTTTCCAATTTGAACGGCATTGGTTGCTGCACCTTTTCGCAAGTTATCAGCAACAATCCACATGTTCAACGTATTTGGCTGAGATTCATCACGACGAATTCTACCTACAAACACATCGTCTTTTCCTTCTGCATATTTCGGCATCGGGTAACTGTTCGTTGTTGGATCATCTTTCAAAGTAATGCCTGGAGAATCGTGTAACAATTTACGAACGGCTGCTAAGTCAAAGTCATTTTCAAACTCAACATTCACGGCTTCCGAATGCCCCCCAACAACAGGAACACGAACAGCAGTTGCTGTAACATTGATGCTTGGATCCAATATTTTTTTGGTTTCATTCGTCAATTTCATTTCTTCCTTCGTGTAACCGTTGTCCATAAAACTATCACAGTGAGGAATACAGTTTTTATCGATTGGATAAGCGTAGGCCATTTCACCGGAAATTCCAGCTCTCTCATTTTCCATTTGTTCAACCGCTTTCACACCGGTTCCTGTAATGGATTGATAGGTTGACACAACAACACGTTTTATTTTATAAGCCTTGTGCAAAGGAGCTAAAGCCAACAACAACTGAATCGTACTGCAGTTTGGGTTCGCAATAATTTTATCCTCAGGAGTCAATAAATGACCGTTGATTTCCGGAACGATTAACTTTTTGGTCGGATCCATTCTCCAAGCCGAAGAATTGTCGATCACTGTAGTTCCTACAGCTGCAAACTTAGGAGCCCATTCCAAAGAAGTATCACCACCAGCTGAAAAAATAGCAACATCAGGTTTCATAGATACTGCAGTTTCCAGGTTAACAACAGGGAAAGAAATACCACCAAATTCGATTTCTTTTCCAACCGACTTTTCAGAAGCTACCGGAATCAATTCTGTAATCGGGAAATTTTGTTCGCGCAATACCTGCAACATCACATTTCCTACCATTCCTGTAGCACCTACAACTGCAACTTTCATAATCGTACTTTTTAATTTTACACAAAATTAATACTTTTTAGAGTATAAATATTCGCTTCGTTTTACTTTTTAAAATCTTGTTAATATTTAATCCTATTTTGTGTATCCAAGGTAAAAATGGATGTTTTTGTGTAAATGTTAACTATGGACCCACTTTTGCGTCATTCGTTTGTTAACCACAGAGAACGCTAAGAAGGCACGAAGTTCACAAAGGCATTATGCGTTATAACCAACTTTGTGTCCGAACACCCTAACCTACACAGTACGTCACCTATTACCTTTGTGAACTTTGCGGTTTAAAAACATCCATCGTATTATTTAAATTATGATTGTTCTCATTTCAAATTAATAAATGACTTATTTCGATTTACCGAGAACATTTTTAGACTATTTTAGCTTTTGTTTATCATTATACAGATGAAATTATGGACATTCAAGCGATAAAGGATAAGATTCTTAAAGGTGAAATGACAGACGAAGAATTTACAAAACTTCTCGCTGCCAAAGTTCCTCATAAAAAAAGTGGAAACTTCATGAAAACTATTTTAGAAGGATTCATTGAAGGATACACAGCTCCTCACATGTGGCGGATCATCCTCAACGCAGTTTTGTTGTTCACCATGATAATAGCCATCCTCATTCTTTCCTATTCCGGAAAAATTGATACAATGATTACCTCTGTACTTCTATCACTTATTTTGGGATATTTATTGGGGAGATTAAATAAAAAACCACCTTCTTATTTCGTTATAAAATAAATAATTAGTTAATTTGCGGAGTTAAATTACCGCAATGAATCATTTACTTATCACTCTTTTCATCCTTTTTTCATTTCAAAGTCTGGCTCAAATAACAGATGATTTTGGAGATGGAAATTTTACAAATTCACCTACATGGACAGGAACAATAAGCGATTTCACTGTCAATAGTTCCTTTCAATTACAAACCAATGCCTCACTTGCATCGACCTCAACACTTGTGACGACTCATAATTTATCGGATCTCAATGCGAAAGAATGGAGATTTTGGATCAAAATGCCGTTTGCACCATCTTCCAACAATTTTTCAAAAGTATATCTTACGGCCAATAATTCAGATTTAACCATAAATCCCGATGGATATTATTTGTTATTCGGAGAAACGGGTTCGCAAGATGCAGTTCGGTTATTCAAACAACAAAGTGGAACTTCGACCTTGATCTGTTCAGGTATAAGTGGGCAGATAGCATCCAGTTTTGCTGTGGGGGTCAAAGTTACCCGAGATGCTAGTGGAAATTGGAACATATATGTAGATCCAAGCGGTGGAACAAATTTCACAACTGGAGCTTCAGGATTTGATAATTCCTCACTGATAGGTTCTTATTTTGGAATTCTATGTACCTATACCTCAAGCGACGGATCAAAATTTTACTTTGATAATTTTTATATAGGAGATGAGGTAATCGATATTGATCCACCAATACTTATTTCAGCTAACGCTGTTTATGGAAATCAAATCGATGTTTTGTTTAATGAGGGTTTGGATGCAAATTCAGCCAATGTCATCAATCATTATTCCATCTTGCCAATGACAACAATTTCTTCCGTAAGCATTGACATTTCAAATTCTGCATTGGTGCATCTTTCCTTGAATTCAAACATGATCAATGGAATGAATTATTCGGTCACGACAAATGCAATAGCCGATCTGCACAATAATGTTTCAGGAATCCAAACCATTGGTTTTACCTATATGGTGAATGAAACTCCAACCAAAGGTGATGTGGTGATCAGCGAATTCATGGCTGATCCTTCCCCAGCTGTCGGATTACCAGAGGTAGAATTCATTGAAATTTATAACAGAAGTTCCCATTACTTTAACCTCCAAGACTGGAAGATTGGTGACGCATCAGGCTTCGGAACCATCCAACAAAAGTGGCTATCTCCGGGTGAATACATCATCCTCAGTTCCACATCCTCCTTGACAAGTTATCCAAGTGCTGTAGGAGTAACCAGTTTCCCAAGTTTAAATAATGCCGGAGATGAAATTCATCTGAAAGACGGGAACGGTACTTTGATTGATGAGTTGATTTATACAGACAACTGGTATGGCGATAATGTCAAAAAAAACGGCGGATACAGCCTTGAAAGAATTAATCTTCTCCTTCCTTGTTCCAGTCCTAAAAATTGGTCAGCAAGCACTTCTTCAACCGGCGGAACACCAGAAACAGAAAACTCAGTTATGGACAATAGTCCCGATACCTTGGTGCCAGCCATTCTTTCTGTAGTGACCAACGATTCGAATTCTATCCAAATACAATTTTCAGAAGGAATGGATACTACATCGCTATCCTTGGCATCGCTAACTGTTCAACCGGATTTAACGGTTCAAAATGTATCTTACACCTTGCCTTATCTGGATCAAATGAACCTTACTTTCAATGAGCATTTTGCCGGAAGTCAAGATTATAGTGTCACGCTGGAAACTGCGAAAGACTGTTCAGGAAATCAAGCACAAATCCATGGGATATTTGCAATGCCGGAGATTGCCGGAAACGGGGATTTAATCATCAATGAAATACTGTATGATCCTTTAACCGGAGGAAGCGATTTTGTAGAAATCTACAACACTTCGAACAAATTGATCGATCTCAATAATTGGAGCTTTGCGAATTTTTACAACGATACCATTTCCAATCCCAAAACAATTAACGAACATTACCTGCTTCACCCGAATAGTTATGTAACAGTCAGCAAAGACAGTATATTCTTAAAACAACATTATCCTTTTTGTAAAACCGGAACATTTATCGAAGCAGATTTACCGAGTTACAACATTGATTCAAGCACCGTTTATCTTTTGTTCAACAATCAAGTAATGGACAAAGTTTCCTATACCAAAGACTGGCAATTCAAATTGGTTAACGACACAAAGGGAAAATCCTTGGAACGAATTGATCCAAAAGGAAAATCCAATGATGCCGATAATTGGCACACTGCTGCTGAATCCATTGGGTTTGCGACTCCAGGAGGAAAAAATTCAGAGTGCTACAGCAGCAATTCAACAGGAGTTTTTGAACTATCGAGCAAAACCATCTCACCCGATAATGACGGTTTTGAGGACCTGCTCCACATCCACTATAAAATGGCCATGCCCGGAATGATCGGAACTTTCACCATTTTTGACGATGAAGGAAGAGCAATACGAACGGTTCTTAAAAACGAATTACTAGCTTCAGAAGGGAGTTTTACCTGGGATGGAATAACAGATAATTCCACCAAGGCTCCAATTGGAATTTATGTTGGCTATTTTGAAGCGTTTGAAATGGGTACAGGTGTCATTTTCAATCAAACAAAAGCCTTGGTGGTCGCAGGAAAATTATAGTTGATAAATTCAATCCAAACAAGTAAAATTATTATAAAACGAAGTGTCAAAAAATTGTACATTTGTAACAAAAAAAGTAGATGCTTCAACCGGGTTCAAAGGGGTGGATAAACAAGTACTTCTATTTGGCTGAAAAAGGAATTTTTCAATTAGACGTAGACCGTCCGAAAGGAATTGGTATTGAGCATTTTCTCCACTTAAAATTTGGCCACTCAGGAGTGATTTTCGGTTACCCAACCGAAATGATTTTCACCGAAGCACTTGATAAATCACAATGGACAGTTGACGAAAGATTGAAGCTTCTGTTATTTGAATCTCACCTGTTTGTATTTCTTACGACTAATAAACGCAAGAAGTTCAATAAAGATGAGTTCATCGAATCTTTACTTAATTTCTACGGCAAACACAATTCGTACTCGATCATCAAAATTTTCACCTTCTTTTTAAAAGAAAGCAAGGAGGAGAAGCTCGAAAATATTTTAGCCAAACGACTCGATATCAAACGTAACTTTTTTGATAATCGCTTATGGCTAAATTACCTTAGTAACGTTTTCATCTATTTGGATGTCATTTTGTACCTGGATTTTGTCAAGAAAAGAAAAAGGGGTTCGTTATCCAACTATAATGAATTAGCCATGAATTCTTTGACCGCTATTTCGATTTCGGCCTTTTCAGATGGAGAAGTGGAAGAACGTGAGAAAGAATTGTTTAAAATTTTCCTTGCGTCAGCAAATTTACCGGACGAAAAAAGAGACATTGCACAAAAGCAATTCAAAGTAGGTGCTTCTTTTGAAGCTTTTACGGAAATTGCCCACGAAAACTGGCTCTTCAAACGTTTTCTTTTGGATATTTCTGCTTTGACTATTTTGGCTAACATGGAAGCTGTACCACAGGAAAAATTATTCCTAACGAAATTATGTGAATACCTGGGGATTCCTAACAAAGAATTGGATGAAACACTTGTCATGGTTGGGAATTTTGTCTTGAACAACAACAAGAAAGTATCCTTTTTGAAAAGCTCATCATCCTATGAAAAAATGTTCAGCAGCGTTTCGCGTCGTTGGGTAAAAATATTAGGCAGGAACAAAGACAAACTGGCTATTGAATTGAAGCAAAGCAAGGAGTTGGTTTCTCTTATCAAAAAATCAACCAGTCAGGAATTGACCAAAGAAGAAAAAGAAATTGTCAAAAATCAATTCCTGGATATTGTGAAATCTATGCCTTCATTAGCAATCTTTATGTTACCAGGCGGAGCACTTTTACTGCCTTTGGTTCTCAAAATTATCCCCGATTTGGTACCTTCAGCTTTTAGGGATAATGAAGTTGAAAAATCAGAATAAAAGGCATTTTCAGATCATCTCGTAAATAAAATTCTGTTTATATTTACCCTCAAACGACTTGAACAATGAAAACCATTGAATTTGTTTCAGCCCAGAATGTAAAAGTGGAATATGAACTGGCTTCTACCATGCAGCGCACTGTTGCAGCAATGATAGATGTTATCGCGTTCATTATCTACTACATGTCTTTGTCTGGCATTTTGGGAATTTCAGGTGGTACATTCAGCGCTCATCCGGGATCGGCATTGTTTCTGCAATTGTTGATCATCAAAATTCCGTGGATTTTTTACAATCCGATCGTGGAATATTTTACGAATGGTCAGAGCTTAGGCAAATATATCTTTGGAATTCGGGTCGTAACGGTGAACGGTGAACGACCGGGATTGAGAGAGGTTTTTACACGCTGGATTTTCAAAGGAGATTTTTTGTGGATCAGTGCCGATTTCTTTGTTCTTTTTTGGTTGGGAATGGGGATTTTAGGTATCCTTTTCAGCAGTACTTCCGAACGAAAACAACGCATGGGAGATGTAATGGCAAACACCGTTGTCATCAAAACAAAATCGAGTGTATTGTACACCTTACGAGATGTACTTTCCATAAAAAGTCAGGATTCTCATCAGCCGACTTATCCTCAGGTGATTCGTTTTACGGATGAAGACATGCTTTTGATCAAAACGACCATTCAGCGGGTGAGAAAATATCCCAACGAAGAGACCAAAAAATTCGCAATTGAATTAGCGAATAAAGCCGCAGATCTATTAGGCTTGGATGAAACACCTCCAAAACGAATGGAATTTTTACAAACAATTTTACAGGATTATATTGTTCTTACCCGATAACGTATGGCAAAGCTTTGTTTAGTACCCACTCCAATTGGTAATTTGGAAGACATCACTTTGCGTTCTTTGCGGATTTTGAAGGAAGCCGATCTGATCTTCGCCGAAGATACGCGAGTGACAAAAAAATTATTGAATCACTTCGAAATTAGTCAACATGTTTTGCCTTTTCATGCACACAATGAGCATAAAACATTAGGTTCAACGATCGACAAAATAAAATCGTGTACATTGACGGTTCTGGTTTCTGATGCCGGCACACCGGGAATTTCAGATCCGGGATTCTTATTAGCACGCGAATGCGTTAAAGAAGGAATTGATGTAGAATGTCTACCCGGACCAACAGCTCTTATTCCTGCTTTGGTTGCAAGTGGTTTTCCCTGTGATCGTTTCTGTTTTGAAGGTTTCTTACCACACAAAAAAGGACGGCAAACAAAATTAATGGCGCTTGAACAAGAAGAAAGAACCATTGTGCTCTATGAATCACCTCATCGCTTGGTAAAATGTCTCGCTCAAATTGTTGAATTCATGGGAGCTGAACGAAAAGTATGTGTAGTTCGGGAACTTTCCAAGATGTTCGAAGAATACAAACGCGGAACAGCTCAGGAAGTACAGGATTATTACGAAAAACATCCTCCCAAGGGAGAAATTGTTGTGATTATAGAAGGAAAAAATGGCAAAAATTAATTCCGAGGCGATTGTTCTCGTTCGAAAAGGTGATCCTTACCGAGCATTCGAAAGAAAATCCATTCAATTGAATGAACCATCGGCTGATGAAGTTCTTATAGAAGTCGAATCCTTTGGTTTAAATTATGCCGACGTTGCTGCCCGAAATGGTCAGTACCGGGAAGCTCCTCCGATGCCTTGCGTGATTGGTTACGAAGTTGTTGGACGGATTACTCAAGTAGGTAGTGATGGTTCTTCTGAATGGATCGGAAAAAGGGTTGTCGGTTTCTGTCGATTTGGTGGCTATTCCAAAAAAGTGGTTACCAAAGTCAATGCAATAGTTGAAATCGGAGATTTGGACGCCGGCATAGCGCTCGCCTTATGTACACAATCTGTTACCGCCTATTACATGGCTGAATACCTTACACCTGTTCGCAAGGATGAAAAAGTACTCATACACTCAGCTGCAGGTGGCGTAGGAACGATATTAATTCAACTGGCAAAACTGAAAGGTGCCATTGTATATGCCAAAGTAGGTTCGGAACAAAAACGAGCTTTGGTAGAAAAATTAGGTGCTGATTTTGTGATCAATTACAAAAAAGAAGAGTATACTGTTCAAATGGAACGCTTGTTAGGAGGCGAACGTCTGGATGTCAGTTACAATCCTGTAGCTGGTTCAACTTTCAAAAAAGATTTCAAATTACTCGGTTCAGGTGGAAGATTGATTCTTTTCGGAGGAGCCGAATTATCCGGTACAAAATGGGGGATCTTTTCCAGCCTCAACTTTGTCCGCAAAATGGGATTCGTGATTCCAATAGGATTGATGATGCGATCCAAAAATGTATTGGGGGTAAACATGCTTAAAATCGCTGACAATAAACCCGAGGTATTAAGCTTCTGCCTGCAAAAAGTGGTCGAACTGCATCATGAAGGAAAATTATCTCCACAAGTTGGCGGAAGTTATGCTGTAGAAGATCTTTCAAAAGCTCATGAAGCCTTAGAAAAAGGAGAAACTGTGGGGAAATTGGTCATCCACTGGTAGGATCTTACTGTCTCAATTCTCCACCTTTGGAAAACATTTTTTTGCTGATAACTTTTCCTTTTTCGTCGTAGATAATACAAGGACCGTCTTTCAAACCCTTGGCGTAATTGATTTCAGAAGTAAGTTTCCCCATTCGGTCAAACTGCTTCATCGTTCCATCCAATTCACCGTTTTTGTAATGGGTAATGATGGCTGGTACTTTCCCACCTGGATAATAGTCAATCCATTCACCGTCTTTTTGTCCGTTTTTGTAATTCCCTTCCTCCGTTTTCTTGAAATCTTTACTTGAGTAGGATTCAGAGTGACCGTGTTTTACACTTTCAGTTTCTTCACGACCTTTCATAACACCATAATCCATTTGGGATTTAACAGTGGTCACTTTGTAACTGAAAATGTCTTTCGGCATTCCGTTTTCATAATAATCAGTCCATTTCCCAACTTTGTAATTATTCTTATACTTCCCGATCAATTTTTTATTTCCTGAAGGATAATAGGACAACCAAGCTCCATTCATTTCTCCGTGTTTAAATGTCGTTGCGTTTTTGACTTTTCCATTGTCCCAATAGTTGGTCCAAACACCTTCTTCTTTTACTTTGGAATAAACACCGTCCATCAATAAGGTTCCATTCTCATACCAGGTCTGCCATCTACCTTCTTTCAAATCTTCAGCAAAATCTCCTGTTTTAAAAGTTGTGCCATCTTTGTAGAGATAGGTCCAATGCCCTGTTTTTAAATTTGCTTTGTAATAAGCTGTATACGATTTTTCTCCCGTCGGATACCAATAAATCCATTCTCCTTCTTGCAAATCATTTTTAAAACTTCCCTGCATATCAGGTGTTTCATTTTTGGTAAACCATTTCCAAACACCTTCTTTCTTGCCATTTACATAATTCCCAGTTACATTCAACTTTCCGGTATCGTAAAAATAATTGTAAGGTCCGTTTAGTTTATTGTTTTTGTATGTGCTGGTCTTTTCAATGTCACCTGTATAGTAGTAGTATTTCCAAAGACTGTCCTTTTCACCTTCTTTGAAAAATCCGGAAAGCATAACGTATCCATAAATACTTTTGTCTTCAAACGGACCATCCATCAATCCGTTTTTGTAATTGTACCATTCTTTCACAGTTCCGGTAGAATGATAAACGACAACTTCACCTGTTCCGTTCTTCACAGTTTGTGTATGAGCTGCATCCGGCAACCAAAAAGACCATAAATAGTTCACGCTGTCTTTTTCTTCTTCGTAGGATTTTTCACGACCATCGACATAGAAATTTTTCCAGATTCCGATTGGCTGACCAAGCTTGTACATTCCTTCTTTGGACAATGTTCCGGTTTCGTTCCATTCACGGTAAACACTATCCTGATATTCAGTATCTCTTTTAGGATCCAACGGATCCATACGAACAACTTTGAAATATCCTTCTTGTCGTGGTTTACCGTTGGAGTAGTACATCATTACTTTTCCATTCAATTTCCCGCGGTAATAATTGCGTTCTTCTTCCAGATCACCAAATTTATCGTAGTATTTCCAGAGTCCATGTTTGTCCTTGGTTTGACCGAGACCATCCACGTAATAAGAACCGGAAGATTGAACCATTGTCTTGTTAAAATCCCAATAGAGCACATCCTTCTTGGATAAATTTTCCTTTTTTATTTCGAATTGAGATTGAACTGCAAAAGGCACCAACATCGTCAAGAAAAAAAAGAGTTTAAAAGTGTTCAACATGGATTTTACATTTATGAATAATAACATTTTTTCGGAAGAAAGTTACACATTTCCAAGAATACCTTTGATCAGTAAAAAGACTCCAAAGCCAACAAAAACAATTCCAATCAAACGGTTCAATGCTTTTAAAAGATTATCAGTAACCAGTGGTCTGAGACGTTTTGCCCCAATAATTTTCAATATATCGATAGAAAAGAAAGTTACCAGAATAACTCCAAGGAAAAAAAGAACCGATAAGGAATGATCGGTTTTTGCAGCAGAATTTTTCGAAGCTAAAGTCATCACACTGAACCAATAGAAAATAACCATTGGATTTGCAAAATTGAGCAAAAATCCTTTGATGAAAAGCATCAGATAATCTTTTTGATTATGAATCACATTCCCATCTTCATCAACAGGCTGATGTTTTAATTTTTTGAAAAAAGTCGCAACTCCATATACCAAAAAAAGCGAGCCTCCTATAATTTGAGCAATGTGCGTATTGTTCCCCGTTGTGAGATGTGCAACTTCAGAATAAAAAACGTATGCAATTAGTATGTAGATGAAATCACTCAAAAAGACACCCGCATCGAAAGCCAAAGCTGCCCTAACACCCTTGCGGATACTTGTCTGCAACAAGATAAAAAATACAGGACCTATCATGATACTCAAGATAAATCCAGTGACAACTCCTTTCAATATTAAGTCAATCAAAATATATAGATTGGTTTCAACAAATGTAGTAAAATCAAACCAATGTGCAAGCTAAAGCGTATGGCAATAAAATGAAATTCGTTTTAAACGCTCTTCCAAGAATGATTCTTATTTTTGTAGAAATCGGAGATAAATTAGTATCTATTCTCTAAATTTTTGCTTTATGAAAACTTCTTATAGCTTGCTGTTTTTTGTGTTATTTTCTTCTGTCCTATGGTCACAAAATCATGCACCATTACCTTTTCCTGGAAGCCAGACACATGGAGTCAAAAAAAATGCAAGTGATCCGACATTTATTCAGTCTGCCTGGTTTTTACCATCCGGAACCCCGGGATCGACAGCAAAATATGCCAAAACTGAATTTGGATTTCAAATTTCGGAGGATCTTCAAAAGAAAATTCAATTGTTTCTTCAGAAAAACGATACAACGGGAATCAATCCTTTCGACCCTGATCACATCAATTTTGAAGCAAATTTTACTTCTCCAACGGGCGTAATTACCAAACGCTATGGATTTTACTACCTGCCCTATCTTGAAAATATTGCTTTAGACAAATGGGACTCCGATACAACAGCTTATCCATGGAGGGTTCGTTTTGCTCCTAATGAAATCGGGACATGGAAAATTGCTATATCCGTTTCTTCCAAAAGTCACAATACACCTACAAAAATTGAACTTTCGTTTGAATGTACTTCCTCTAATCACAAAGGAATATTGAAGAAATCGGAAACCGGAACTAATGCTGACCGTTATTTGTATTACAGCGAAACAGGAGAAACATTTTTTGCGATTTCCAACAACATTTCCAGCGGTGGATTTTTCACCTACAAACCTTCCCAAAATCAGCGGCAAATGAAAGGAGTGCAGCAGCTTATCGATGTTGGAGGAAATTTTACGCGCTTCGACATGCAACCCCAAGCTGCTTTACCCGATTGGCCTGTGTACAACAATTACAATGGAAAACAGGACGAAATGTATGGTTTTGATCGTTTGGTGGAATTGTGCGAAAAAAATGGTGTGTATTTCATTATTTTTCGTCACCATGTGGAATTGATGGACAGTTATTTTAACCCTGGGGGCTCCGATTGGAGTGGGGTCAGCTGGTTTGATAATCCGTATCGCATGGGACTTTCACTCAGTCGAAAAGTAGATTACCTTACAAACGAAGAGGCCAAGGAATGGCAATTGAAATCGCTGCGGTATGTTTTTTCACGCTGGGGATACAGTCCGAGCTTTAGTTTTTATGGTTATTCCGAAGTCAACAATTGGTATAGTGGAATTGTTAAAGATGAAAAGAAAACCAACCCGAAATATAGCGAAGAAGATGCCCTCACTGTGTTCAAAGATTGGTTTGTCAATCAAAAAACGCACATTCAGAAGGATTTAAGTCAAACTGTTTTATTTTCAAATTCTTTCAGTTCGATTCCCTCTTTTGAAAAAAACAGCAATTTTAATGGAATGCTGAAAAATTCGGATGTAGTTTCCATTCATGATTACGAAACAATAAAAGATGTAAATTTCAAAGGTCGGTACACCAGCGTATTTAATTACTGGAATTTATACAAAAAGCCTGTCATCATTGAAGAAATGGGGATTTCAGATAACAAATTACGCATTTACTGCTGTACAGGAATTGAATACCACAACAGCGTTTGGTCAACCGCAATGATGGGTTGTTTCGGCTCAGGAATGGATTGGTGGTGGGATAGAGGCGTTCACGATTTCGGTTACTATTTAAATTTAGGATTAGTCCAAAGTTTTTTCAAAGGTGAAGATCTTCGAAAAATGAATTATACTCCTCAAAAGTGGAGCGATACACGCTCTGTCGCCAGCCGAAAAATTGAAATGCTGGCTCTGACCAGTGAAAATCAGGAACGCGTTTTAGGATGGGTTCATAATGCTACTTTCTACTGGAGAAATCTGGAATCAGAATACCCTTGCATTAAGGAATTGATCGACAGAAGCCAACTCAAATACGGATGTATTGTAGGAGATGGTTACGATATCAATTCTGAAGGACCTGGAGATTATGCCGGACAGCGATTCAAAGACGCTTACACCGAATCAGGAGGAGCTCAACCGATCAGCAGTGAAAAGCTTGAAAATAATCCAACGTTTAAGATTTCGGGCTTGAAGGCAAGTTACGGAAGAGAAAAAAATTGGTACAAAATCGAATTTTACCAAACAAATGGAACAAAATTAATCTTGGATCCAAAGTACACACAAATCCTGAGTTCGAATGCAAGATCAGCCATTTCACCCAATGTCCCAAATTTAGACAAAGAAAATCCCGATTATTCGTTCAAAGTCACCTTTCTCGGGAAATCAAAGGAGAAGCCGGCTCAATAAAATTTGATTAAAAAAACGAAATAGATTTCCCCATTATTTTAAAGAAATTTTAAATGTGTTTGTACTGTCGTTTTAATTGCTTTCCTAATTAAATACTACTTTTGCAAAACAAAACATAAACATTCCAAACATGGCAACGAAACATACCCTGAAAAGAAACGAATCTGAATCACTTTTCGAAAAAGCAAAAACTTATTTCCCTGGAGGAGTTAATTCACCAGTTCGTGCTTTTAAATCAGTTGATGGTGCTCCATTGTTCATGAAAAAAGGTTCAGGCTGTCACATTTGGGATGAAGACGGTAACCAATTCATTGATTTTTGTGGAAGTTGGGGGCCATTAATTTTGGGTCACAACCATCCGAAAGTCTATGAGAAAATTGTGGAAACTTTGCAAAACGGATCAAGCTTCGGCGCACCGACCCGTATGGAAAACGAATTGGCTGAATTGATTCTTTCCAAAAATCCATACATCGATAAAATTCGTTTTGTGAGTTCTGGAACAGAGGCTGTTATGTCTGCGATCCGCATGGCGCGTGGGTATACAGGTAAAAACAAAGTATTGAAATTCGAAGGTTGTTACCATGGTCACGTGGATTCCATGCTGGTTAAGGCAGGGAGTGGATTGGTAACATTTGGAACTTCCTCAACCAGTCAGGGAATTCCACAAAGCTATATTGACGAAACATTGGTGGTTGAATTGAATGATCTGGACGCATTGCGTGCTTGCATTGCGCAATATAAAGATGAATTGGCATGTGCCATCATTGAACCGATTCCGGCTAATAACGGACTACTATTACAAGAATTAACCTTTCTGAAAGAACTCCGAAAATTATGTTCCGAAAACAACATTCTATTATTATTCGACGAAGTAATTTCCGGATTCCGTGTTGCCTTTTCAGGTGCTGCCGAATTGTATGACATTACACCTGATATTGTAACTTATGGAAAAATCATTGGGGGAGGATTACCTGTTGGAGCTTACGGAGCAAAAGCAAATATCATGGCGAGCATTTCACCTGACGGACCTGTTTATCAAGCGGGAACCTTATCCGGAAATCCAGTAGCGATGGCAGCAGGAATCGCCCAATTGACAGAATGTGCCAAACCGGGATTTTACGAAGACCAAACCGAACGTACACAGTATTTCGTGAACTTGGTCAACAGTCATGCTAAAGAGAAAGGATACAACTTTGAACTGGTAACTATCGGATCCATTTTCTGGTTGTCGTTTGATGGAAAAAAACACATTCGAAGAGCAGGTGAAATCAATCCTGACATGACTGGTTTCAGAAAGATTTTCATGGCTTTGTTGGAAAGAGGTGTTTATCTAGGTCCAAGCGGTTACGAAGTTGGCTTTATATCACAGGCACACACCAAAGAGATATTATCGGAAGCGGCAACAGCTTTCTGCGAAGCATTAGATGAAACCTTAGTGATTGCTTAATTTATCTCTATTAGAGATCTGTCAAAAAACAATTTCAAAACGTGCTCCATTTTCGTTGGTAAGATGAAGTGTTCCGTTCAATTGCTGAACTAGCATTTCAATGAGTTCTAATCCCAGTGATTCCATTGCTTCAGTCTCATAGTCTGAAGGAAGTCCACAACCGTCATCTTGAAAAATAAAACGGTATTGACCTTCGTTAGCTTTTTGCAACGAAATCCGTATTGCTCCGCTGCTTTTTCCGACAAATGCATGTTTAAACGAATTTGTAGATAGCTCATTTAAAATCAATCCAAAAGGGATGGCAATGTCAATATTGAACGTGATTTCGGGATCGGTATCGATTCCAAAATCTACTTTACAATCAATAGAACGAAATGAGCTTTCAATAGCAGCGATCATTTGTTTCAAGTATTCATCCATTGAAACAGTGGTAAAATCCTCCGTTTGATACAATTTATTATGGAGAATTGCCATCGTATTGATTCTGCTCTGACTTTGCTTTAATGCTTCCTGCGTGGTTACATCCGTAATTGTATTGGCTTGTAAATTAAGGAGGCTGGAAATAATTTGAAGATTATTTTTTACCCGATGATGCACCTCTTTAAAAAGTAATTCTTTGTCGTTTAACAATTTCTTCAAAGTCTCATTGTTCCTCTCAACAATTGAGTAAACAGACTGTATTTTTTGGTTTTTGAGGTTTAATTC
>CAIUKX010000422.1 GCA_903899795.1 uncultured Flavobacteriales bacterium | reverse complement strand
TTATTTAAATGAATTTTGCTATAAGCTTAATCGAAGATATTTTGGAGGAAAACTCTTTGACAGGCTAGTTATTGCGACTATTGGAAATTAGTGGTAAACTTGCGATGACTCAAATAAATGATTCTCATAAGTCTGCTATTGATGAGATGAAAAAATCAATTAAAAACATTATTTCTGAAAACAGTATTGTGGAATATAAGTATGATTAGAATTCTATAAATCTGCCCACAAAACAACTTTACAACCCAAATTTAATGCCGACAATTGCTCCGAATATAAAAGCCAATCCATACAGGAAAAATGCTTTAACTAAAATTAAATGCTTCATATTTTTTGATTGTTTTGGAGGTTAATTACCTGTCAAGCCCTAAGAGAGAAGAGGCATATTTGTTGACCGAATTGTTTGGATCTTCCCATGAATTTAAAATCGGATCATCACCGTCATTTTTGGGTATTGTGGTCGTTGTTGCTCCGGGATTCCCTTCAATCAATTCTACCTTTTGGGTTAACTGATCCAGTTTTGTATTGATCGGTGCAACCGCTGCATTCACCGCACTAATAATCTGCTGACTAAAATCCGGGGGGCCTGTTTCTTTTTCGGGTAGGTTGTTTTGATTTTCCGGATTCGAAAGGGCATTTTCGATCTTGGTAAAATCATCTGCACTCAACACTTCCCCAACCTTTACCTCTCTTCCGAGGAGGGCTGACATTCTTTCATTTTTCATTTTTTGTTTGTTTTTGGGTTTAAAAATTTTCCACTCTATTTTGAACATGGCTCTTGGATTTTATTGGATTAGAGAGAATGCCTCCTCGATTACTGAGTCGAAGTTTTTAATGCCGTCGATCATGTTTAGATCGATGGATTTGGAGGCGTTGATGGCTCTGCCGTCAAGTGCGTCTTTACTGATCGCCGGGCGGCCGATCAGTACATCATTCATGAATTGCTCATTGAATGGATCTAGTAAGTTTTTTATAAGTGAATCGGGATTGCCCTTCAGGGCTTGTTCGAACTCCTGGTTCTTTGCCGTTGATTTTGTGGCGTAGATGGATTCGGTAATATATTCTGCTGTTTTATTATCGGGATTGGGGCGTTTGAGATTGACCATCGTGCCGATTGAACCAACAAGGTCGGTCGGTGACGAAGCGTACAGTTTGGTTGTTTGTGATCCAATGTAATAACACGCTGAACCGCATACTCCGGAGAAGTATCCCAAGAGCGGTTTTTGATCTCTGAAAGATTGTAAGGTTTGGGCTACGTTGTGCATATAGGAGGCTTCTCCTCCTCCTGAATCCATGTCCAGAACAACTGCTCCGATGGTTGGATCGTTAATGAACTGTTTGAGAAGATTCTCGAAAGAAAGCATTCCCATGTTTCCGCAATAGTCGTATTTGACAATTACGTTTTTTATTGGGATTACTGCTACGCTTTTGGGGTTGGATTGAGTATCGGATTTTAAGCCGTATACGACCTCTTTTGAAACGAAGATTGAAAGATCAACCGCCTCACCTCTGAGGTATCGGTTTACGATTGGAAGCATGGAGTTTGCCTCTGCTTCGGAGAGCATCCATACGCCGTTTAGTATTTCTCGTATCAAGTTCATGGGGCAAAATTCCGGAGAAACTTGTGCGATTTAAAGGACACAAAAAAAGCCCCAATATTGGGGCTTTGAATTTTACTATTAAATTAGTAACAGTAACCAGATTATGATTCTTTTACCATATTTCTGATCTACTAAGTTTAAATTTTATAAATTACTCCTAAAGATAAATTGGTATAAAAATAAGGTGTTACACTTCCCAATGGGACCTTTCTAAGTACTGGACTAAAACTCAAATTATACTTATTAATTATACTTAAATCCCATTTACTATTGATCGGAACTTTCAAGTCCACTCCAACTGAAATACAAGCACCAATTTTCGATATATTTTTAGAGTTTCTTTGATCCATTTTCCAATCTACTGTGGTCAATGTACTATGCGCTCCAGTAGAATCATTATAATTCGCCGACACGAAATCCCATCCGTGTCCACTTAAATTATTCATTGTATTAATGTAAAATGACGGACCAAAAAACAAATCAAAACTTGCTTTATCATTTATTCTTTTATTAAATACATAATAAAAATTAAGTTTTACCTGCTGAAATGATACATTTAAATTTTTGTAGTAAGAACTATGCCCTTCATTATTATGAACATCAAGATCCCCTTTTAAAAAATCATATTGCAATTCGGTCCTAAATCTTGCTACTGAATAAGGTTTCTCATAAAAAAAGGAGAAACTCACCCCCTTATTAAAATGATATTTTGCTATATAGTCTTCATTGGAACTCAAATCAAAAAAAGAACCAGAGTTTACACCCCCTGTCAATCCTATTGATTTTTGAGAAAATGATACTGATGATATATTTACCAAAATAAATAATATAATTGTTGTGTACTTTTTCATATTACCAATTTAATAGCCTATGAAACGATTATTGGTGCTGATTTTGTTGCTTCACTTAAATGGATTTGGGCAAAACAGCATCACCTACAGTCAGCCCCGGATTAATCTGCTATCCGGTTTAACAGATTTTCCCAAAGATTCGTTAAATTTCATTAAGACTATATCTTTTACTAAACCCACCAAAGAAGAATTT
>CAIUKX010000421.1 GCA_903899795.1 uncultured Flavobacteriales bacterium | reverse complement strand
TTGTTGATTATCTTGTTAAAGCAGGAATTGCTCCAAATCGATTGACATCCAAAGGATATGGAAAAGATCAGCCGATTGCTACAAACGATACGGAAGAAGGCCGACAATTGAATCGAAGAACTGAATTTAAGATTGTGAAAATGTGATTTATGTAAGGACAAGTTGTGACCTGTCCTTACAAATCCTATTATTTTTTCTCTAATCGAATGGTTTCAAAAGAATTCCCTGAATTTACATTCATCAGATAGATTCCTGAGTTGAATTTCAGACTTGAGATTGAAATGATTTCGTTTTCGTTCAGATGACTGTACTTCTTCGAATAGATTTTTTCTCCCAGTAAGTTGTGAATCTCGATGGTGGTTTCAGAGTTCCATTTTGCCTGAACATTCCAAAGATCCGATGAAGGATTCGGATAAACTGTCAAATCCATTTCTCCTTTCTCGATTTCTTGGAGAGAAGCACTTGGATCAATTACAAGAAAACTTCCCATCATACCATCGTCTTCGTGATGCAAAAGATGGCAATGATACATATACGGAGTCATAGAATCCGCAAAGTCGGTGAATTTCGTAATGAATTTTACACTGTCATGTGGCATCACCAAAATCACATCTTTCCATCCTGTTTCATTAGGAACCGGAGGGACTCCGTTTTTCTCCAAGACATTGAATTGTACATCATGTATGTGGAATGGATGAGCAATGTGCGTTTTATTGATAATGGTCCAGATTTCAGTCGAATTCAAAGGAACGATTACATTGATAGAATCCATATTAAATGTGTGGTTGTTGATTCCAAAAGGTCCTGAAGCCAGATTGGGAACATCGTTTGGAAGCAATCGGATGGTGTCTAAAACAAAAGTTCTGTTTACATCTACATTCACTGCACTATAAGGTGTGTAGGTAGTTAATGCTGTTGGGATGGATGTTACTGGAACTGGAGTCGTGGTTGGTGAGACAACATTGATATCCATAATTTTGAAATCTGCTCCGTTCAGGAAATTGTTCGCATACATATCGATTACATCGGGTACAATTCCAACGGTTGTTGCGCCAAAAATTCCATCAGGCATTTCTGAAGCATAGCTCATCAATTGAATCGATTGGCCATTTAAAGCTGAAAAATCGACAACGATTTCACCTCTTTCTCCCGGAGCTAATTGAAGTCGGGTCATAGGAAGTGAATTAGCTAATAATCCGCCGTCAATTCCAATTTGAGTAAACGTCATTCCATTGGAGAATCCGAAATTAAAGGTTCGCATACTGCTTCCGTTCAATAATCGAAAACGAACGACTTGTGATGGTGCATCAAAATACGGGTGGATCGTTCCATTCACAAAAATAGAAGTATCCATGTGATCACCTACATAAACCTGATTCAATACATCGAAAGATTTGGTTTGAACCACCAAAGGGATATCATCAATACCATAAGTTCTCGGAAGGTTTAATGCCGATTCGATATTGTCTCTAACGATGATCATTCCAGCAATTCCTTTCATGACATGTAATTCGGTTTTACCAGCTCCGTGCGGATGGTACCAGTACGTTCCAGCATCGTTCTTTATGTCAAAATTCGGACTCCAGGTTGCACCGCTTGCTATAATATCATGGGGACCGCCGTTGTTCATCGCAGAAACATGCAATCCATGCCAGTGGATCGTTGTGGGAACAGTCAAAGTATTGTGGACATTCATGGTGACGTTATCACCCTTGTTTACAATTAAAGTTGGGCCTAAAATCGGACCATTGATACCATAAGTTGGAGTTGGGTTTCCCGTAAAATAGCTTTCTGAACCGTTTTGAATATTCAGATTGAAAGTGGTTCCGGTCAATGTCGGAGGAATTGCCAAAGGATTTTGAGAATGGACAAGCTCTACAGCAGATAATGCTATAAGAAAAATAATTTTTTTCATTGCCGAATGTTTACAATATGTAAAAAGTCACGCCTGAAAATGGTGACGTGACTTTTTGAAAACGTTTATAATTAGTGGAGAATAGTTATGCGATGTGTTTCTATTGCTTCACCGAGATGTATTCTCACTGTGTAGACACCCGAAGGAATTGTGGAAACATTCATTTGTTTTGTGATTTTACCTGAAACCGATTTTTCTTCGATAGGTGCAATCATTTGTTTTCCTTCGATATTGATTAGTTCAAGCAGTAAGTTTGAATTCTTTGCTGCTGTAAAATCAACATTCACAACATTCGTTGCAGGATTTGGATATACATTCAGTCCTTGAATTGAGGAAGAAAGTTCTTTAATACCACTTTGGGATACACCTAGAAAATTTAAGATTGAATCACGGAAAATGGTAGTGTCAGATGCTACAAAATTTGCATTTTCAATCATTACTCTATGATCTGTTCCTCCTAACAATACGGCAGTTGGCATTCCGAATCCACCGTAGTATGCAACTTGGTAAGCACCACTGTCCATGGGTGTGAATAAAGGAAGGTTGTTACTACTTACCCAACCTGAGGAATAGGAGCAAGTTGTTGGATTGTCGTATGGAAAAGCATACGCTTTTACTTTTCCAGGATGAGATGCATTGATTTTATTGGCCATGGTTTGAAGCTTTTGAGCAACTGGTGGACAAGCACCGCAGTTTGGCATGTAGAAAATGATCATAACAGCCTTTCCAGCATCAAGATCGGAAAATAAATGAACCTGATTTCCATTGCAATCCGGACCTTGAAAGTCCATAGCTGTTTGTGCAAAAGTCAGTTGTGCTGAAATCAAGATTGTTGCGAATACTATAATTTTTTTCATGTTATTTATTTTAATTTTTTATTTACTTTTTTTCTAAATCCATTTGACATACTGGGCATTTTCCTTCTTTGTCGTATGATTTTTCACCTTCACATTGCATTGGACATTGATACATATTTTTTTCATGTTTGCCTGAAGATGAGCAGGATATTGTGAACAGTGTAGTAACTAACATCCCGAATAATAATATGTTTCGTTTCATAATGTGTGTTTTTATTTTTTGAATAATACAGGGATTAATGAATACCGTAAAATCAAATTATAAAAACGCAATTTTTGATATTGATTGCTGGAAATACACCAGCAGGGGGATCGTTAGTTGTTTGGTTAATTTCCCGTGGAATGTAGATTGTTGGTTCTTCATTCGGTTTTATATCAATGGGTTGAGTGATAACCAAAGTTGCCAGATTTGGTGTTGTAACAGACGAACTTGGCTTGTCACTATTGATTTTTTTAAGAGATATTTTTATGTTTTCACAACACTTCCCTTTTACTTTTTTTCCTTTACAGCATGATTTATCTTCTGAAAAACCTACTAGTGAGCAGGAAACCAAACGTTTTTTGCAGAAGTGGAAATTGGCAGTGATCCTGATACTAATCAGAAAATAAAATCCTATTAAACAATATATCAGTGCATTCCTCACTTAACAAATTTAGCGAATTTATGTTGTTAAATGTAATGAAAATAGTGGAATTACTTGAAAAGCTACTGAGATTAATTTCCCAGATCTATCGTCCCATATTTTTCCTTTCGACCATAAACGGCATAGAGAATCAATTGGTTGGTTGAATAGTCTAAGGTAAATAGTTTTGGAACCACCAAAGCAGTAATATCTTTTGCTTTTAGAAAAGTTTCTCTTTGGATGTCACCGGTTTCCAAATCTATCTCAACTAACGCAACGGCATTCTTTCGCTTCCCGAAATACGCAGCATAAACTCCATCGTTAGCAATGAATTTTCCACTTTCAGTATAATTGTTGATATTGTCATTGAAAATAAAACACAATTTACCATTGTCAATGAACCGGGCATAGGAGCTAAATGGTCCACCATCATTGGAAGAAACTTGCTGTTTGTCAATTTTCTTTAACCAAGCAAATAATCCATTTGCTCCGACCTTGTAGGCAATGATATCGTTGTAGTAATAGGTATAAGTGGTACTCGTCGCTCCTGTTCGAGGATCTCTGTAGGTTCGTGTCAAAACGTAATATTGTTCGATTGAGGCAACAATACTTCCATCTTTCAATACATTAGCATCCCGCATGACGTAGTTATACAATTGAGGCTCACCTTTGCCCTTGGCTTGACGTTTATCAGCTTTTTCTTTTTGACGCTCACTCCAATCTTCTGTGATAAAATCTTTACCGAATTTTTCGAAGCCTTCGTCTATAACCGTTTTCTGATCAAAGTCAACACGCAGATAGAAAATACCAGTGGTTCCTGCTTGTTTTGCGGTGCCGTAAATACCAGTAATTGTCAATACATGCTCGTTATCGGATTGCATGGTCATAGCATCTACGCGTTTACCATCCAGATCTAATGTGAAATCCTGTAAATCGTCAGGAGTAACTTGAAAGATATGAAAAGCTTTGTACTCTAGATTGGGACCGAAAAGTCTTTTTTCTTCCGATTTTTCGTATTCCAGAACAGAGATGAAGTAGTCGCCGGTATTGGATAAATGATGCGAATAGATCGAGCACAAAATCGGATCGTATGGCAATTTATATTCCCCTTCAGTTACCGTATTGATTTCTTTGTCGTAAATATGAAATCCATAGGTTGTTTTCGCTTCTTTTGTTCCGGTTTTTTCCCAGATCACACCGAAATAATTGCGGTCATTGGATTCGATGACTCCGAAATTTCCGCGAGAACGATTTTTTGGTAGTTCATATTCTCCCAGTTTGATTCCCTTACCTTTTGGTTTCAAATCTTCTCCATACTCCTGCATATAGATAATGTTCTTCCCATCCTTCGTGTCGCTTAAAAATACCATCAGGCGATTTCCAATACAGGTAGCAGCTTCAAAACTGGCCATACTTTCGTTCACACTCAAAGTTATCTTACCTGATGCTGTCATCGATAAACCACGGTGTTTAGCAATACGCAAAGAACCAAAAATAATCCCTCCAGTTCTGCGCAATGTAAAAAAATCATTCTCGCCTCTTGGTAAAATGGAAATGATGTATCCACTTTTCTTTTCCAATGGTCCCCATTTAATAGTGTAAGATTGAGCGTTAGTAGCTAATCCAATAAATAAAAGGATGAATAGCGAGAATATTTTATTACCAGGTTTCATAGTCGATTATTTAACCAATTGTATTCCCGTATAATTTCTTGGGGAAATTGCTTTTAATTCTGCTTTCAATTCATCTGAAACGGGAAGTGTGTCCACAAATGCATGAACTGTATTTTGTGTAACAGCCTCATTTTTACGAGTCAGACCTTTTAATGCTTCATACGGTTTTGGGAAACCTTCACGGCGAAGAATAGTTTGAATTGCTTCAGCAACTACAGCCCAATTGTCTTCTAAGTCCCGATCGATTGCTGCTTCGTTCAGCATTAATTTATCCAATCCCTGAATAGTCGATTTTAATGCGATGAAAGTGTGGGCAAATGGCATTCCAATCGTTCTCAAAACAGTTGAATCTGTCAAATCACGTTGTAATCTGGAAACGGGAAGTTTAGCCGAAAGATGCTCAAAAAGCGCATTGGCAATCCCGATATTTCCTTCCGAATTTTCAAAATCAATCGGATTCACTTTATGAGGCATGGCAGAAGAGCCCACTTCACCTTCTTTCAATTGTTGTTTGAAGTAGTTCATCGAAATGTAAGTCCACATATCTCTGTCCAAATCCAAAATAATGGTATTGATGCGTTTCAGTCCGTCAAACAAAGCTGCCAGATTATCGTAGTGTTCAATTTGAGTAGTGGTTTGACTTCGATCCAATCCCAAGCGTTCGTTTACAAAATGATTAGCGAAAACAACCCAATCCTGTTTTGGGAAGGATACATGGTGTGCATTGAAATTCCCCGTAGCACCTCCGAATTTTGCTGAAAAAGGAATCGTTTTTAAGCTCTCTATTTGCTTTGTCAAACGTTCACTAAAAACCTGGATTTCTTTACCCAATCGGGTAGGAGATGCTGGTTGTCCGTGTGTTTTCGCCAACATTGGGATTTCCTTCCATTCATTTTGGAGTACTTCCAATTTTTGAACTAACTTATTCAATAACGGAAAGTAGACCTGATTAATTGCTTCTTTCAATGAAAGAGGAATGGAAGTATTATTAATATCCTGAGATGTCAACCCAAAATGAATGAATTCCAAATAATTATCAAGTCCCAAAGAAGTCATTTTCTCTTTCAGGAAGTATTCCACAGCTTTTACATCATGGTTGGTAACTTTTTCAGTATTCTTGATCCACATCGCATCTTCTTCTGAAAATTGTGAACACAAGGCTCTGAGTTCGGAATAACGGTCTTTTGGAAAATCCTTCAATGGCTCGATACCTGAATCAACTAAAGCGATGAGGTATTCGACTTCTACAATCACTCTGTATTTGATCAGTCCAAACTCAGAGAAATAAGGTTGAAGTTCTTGAGTTTTAGATTGGTATCTTCCATCAATCGGAGAAATTGCAGTAAGTGCGTTTAAAATCATGGTAACAATATTTTATTTGAATCGTGCGATTTTATTCTTCTGAAAATTGGTTCGAAATCCTTGCTACTATTTCAAAAGAGAAAGGTCAAAGATAACAAATCTTCAAGGATTAACTTTCATAATTTAAAAAAGGAATCGTTCGAAAATGAAGTTTTTTTGAAAGAATAAAAAAATTGTTTGTAATTTTTACTTGATTTTTTGTGTAAATGGCGTAGAAAATTATTTCTTTGTAGTTGCTTATGACGAACATAAACTTCTTTAAACCAAATTTCCGTATGAATTTCCGTTCATTTTTATTCTTAACTATTTTTTTAATTTCATTTGGTGTAAGTGCGGCAACGGCTTCTAAGAGTTCGGTAGCACCTCCCGATACAACCACAAAATTGATCGATAAATCGACAGCAATTTATATGATGGAAGAGGGGAAACGTATGTTTTCAGAAGGAAAAGTGAAAGATGCATTGGCACAATTTCGTCAAGCTGCATTGAAAGATCCGAACAGTTGGAGACCACCTTATTGGATTGCACAGTGTCATTATGCAATGTCAAATTATGGTTTTGCCTTGAAATATTCAAATGACGCAATGAAGATCAATGCGGTTGATATAGATGATGAAATTTACGAATTATATGGAAAAGTATATCATCGAATGGGATTATTGGATTCAGCTCTTGTGAATTACCAAAGAGCTATGGCTCTGGTTTCTCCTTCACGCTCCAATGACTTGGATATTGCCTTACACATTGAGCAATGTAAATATGCGAAGCAATTATTGGCGACAGGTCAAAAGAATAAAAGATCTCATATTGTGGGTGATGTGAATTCAGGTTTCAATGACTATGCGCCAGTTTTAAGTCATGATGGGAAAACGCTTTATTTTACTTCTAGAAGAAGTGATACAAAAGGTGGAAGAACTAACCCGGATGATCAGGAATTTTTTGAAGATACATACAGAGCACGCTGGGATTCCGGAGCACAAAAATGGGATAGTGTTACTAATGAAATTGATCGTATTAATTCCGATGGTTTTGATTCATTTTCATTCTTGTCTGCTGATGGATTGGTAGCATTAATGACAATTAATACGACTGCTACTAATGCTAAAAAAACTACAGAAGGTTCGGATATTTTTGAATTGGCATTCACAAACAAAGGTAAATGGGGAAGTCCGAAACGAATAGCAAATCCAACAATTAATACCGATTATTTTGAAAGTTGCGCAGTTTTAAGTGCTGACGGTAATACAATGTACTTTGTTTCGGATCGAAAAGCGGATAAACGATCAACGGATATCTATGTAGCTCAAAAAATCGGTAAGACTTGGGGAGATGCAGTTCCTTTGAATGATAGTGTGAATACAATCGGTGCTGAAACAACTCCTTATATCACTGCTGATGGTAAATATTTATTTTTCAGTTCAACTGGTCATCTTGGAATGGGAGGTTACGATATATTTGTTTGTGAGAATTTAGGAGATGCTTATACTTGGTCGAAACCAGTTAATTTGGGTGTGACAGTAAATTCTGTGAACAACGATACTCATTTTAAATATTATCAGGATTTGCATAAAGCTGTGATGGCTGGATTTGAAATTGTAGGTCAAAAATCTAGTATGGATATTTACGAGGTAGATATGACTGGTTTTGTATTTCCGAAAGCGTTTTAATATCCTTCAAAACTAGATTGTCTGAGAATTTTACAATTGATCCGATTTGGCGGCGGGTGCAGGTGATTCTGATGTTTCAATTTGAATCGGTTTTGCTGTTTTCACTTGTTTGAACAACCATTCATAGAATTGATCGGAATGGAAAATCCGTTCCAAACTTCCGTGACTTGCCGTTGGGTTTCTGACATAAGTCAGGTTCGCTCCTTCATTATATTTTTTGATGGCATTTGCAATTTTATCTGATTCTGAGATCGGAACGGCTCTATCAGGAATTCCATGTTCAATCCAAAGAGGGATTTGAGATAAATTTGAAGCATCGCTTACATTTCCACCACCGCATAACGCAACAGCTCCGGCTACCAATTCGGGATATTTTCCTGCAAAATGCAATGTTCCGTAACCTCCCAAACTCATGCCGTCAACATAGATACGACTCGTATCAGTATCGTATTGAGATTGTACATATTTTAAGACACTCAAGATCTTGTCAGGCTCCCATGATTTACCCATCATCACCTGTGGAGCAATAACTATAGCAGGAATATCTCTTCCACGGATAATTTCGTTGATAATTCCGTAGCGCTTGACGATTTCAAGATTATTGCCTGATAAACTTCTACCGTGTAAGAAAATTAACACGGGAGGTTTGGAGCAAAGTATGCTATCAGCCGGAAGATTCAACAGGAAAGGATAATCAGCTTTGTCTTTTATTGCTTCCAATTGTGAAAAAGAAGAGAATGAAAACAGTAATACAAACAAAAGTTGACTGAATTTAAGCAATCCATTTTTAGCTACATGTCTGTTTTTGTTTTTCATTCATTGTTATTTGGGATGCCTAAGATAGTCCCATTAGCCTTGAATGCATTGATTTGTTAATAAGTGTTTTAGTGAAATTTTGTTAATTCCCCGTTATTTCTATTGAATAGCACTTATATGAGCTTGACCATTTAACGAACGTCAATATTCTTACTATAATTTGTTGAAAACTTCTAAAAGACTTATCAATGGTAAAAACAACTTGATTTTTTTCCCAATTTGAAGGTGATTGAAAATCCTGTGAATAGGTACCAGTCCTTCGATGTTGAAGTACCTCTTTTTCCGTAGCGAGATCCATCCAAACTTCGATTGGATAGTGCTGCTGCAGTAGGACCACTTTGAACGGCTAAAACTGTTGGATCTACATAAGTATCAGAATGTACATCATCTAGATAATCAGTAAAGGTTTTTCTTAAGCCTAGTTCAAGATTCAGACATGCCCATTTACCTAATGTAATCCGTGCACCAACACCTATCGGAATACATAATTGTGTTAAGCCGTAATTCTTGTGGCTAGATAGACTGGTTCCTTGACCTTCTGTTCCGAGTGGTTGTAATGCAACACTTTCTCCGTTGTATTTGGTCATTGGGTTCATATGAAAGACCCCTATTTCAGTCAAAATATAGGCTGTACCTTTGTATCGTTCGTGTCCGATTTCAAATGGAAAATAATTAAATTCTATTCCTCCGGAAAGTTCATAAATCGCTGAAGTAAAATTCAAATTTCTATTTTTAATCAAATCGATCTTGGATTGAGCATCATTGCCTTTTACATTGCCATATAAAAGATTGGCTCTTAAACTCATTCTCGAATGAACATTGTAACGAAAAATTAAACCTCCAGCAAGCTGAGTGTTTTTGAAAGGAACTAAATTTAAATCCCCCATATATGACATTCCTCCGAATATGAATCCTAATTCAGATCTGGATAATGGTGTAGAGCGTTGTGCTCGTACATTAAGTCCGAAAATCAAAACCAGAATATTAGCCAGAATGAATCTCTGCATGTTAATTTCTATTGTAGGGATAATAAGAACGCCAAAATTAACAATAAATTGTATTTCCATTCATTTTATTTTCCTTGTAAATTGAACTTTGGTCTATTATTTATTCAGTAATTCCAGTTAAATATTGGTTACTTTCTGTAATATTCTGGATTGGATAATATAGCTAACTTTGTTTATTAAATTTGCATCTATTTTGTGTAACAAAAATTTAATAAAATAACATTTTATTAAATTAATAACATTATATTTGCGCTCAAGTTTAATACAAATGAAAAAAAATACATTATTAGAAATTGCTGAAAATTTTGGCACACCGACTTATGTTTACGATGCTAATACCATTAGTAGACAGTATAAGACATTAAAAAATGCGTTTGATGGAATCGATGTAAAATTACATTATGCATTAAAAGCGTTAAATAATAGTGCAATTTTAAAGTTGTTGCGTAAGGAAGGAGCTGGATTGGACGCAGTTTCAATTGAGGAAATCCATTTGGGTTTGCGTGCAGGTTATTTGCCAAATGAAATTATGTTCACCCCGAATTGTGTTGATTTTTCTGAAATTAAACAGGCAGTTGAAATTGGGGTTCATATTAATATTGATAATTTATCCGTTTTAGAGCATTTCGGAAATATGTACGGAAATTCTGTTCCATGTTGTATTCGAATCAATCCTCACATCATGGCTGGTGGACATAGTAATATTTCAGTTGGACATATTGATTCTAAATTTGGAATTTCCATCCATCAATTGAGGCATATTCTAAGAGTGTCAAAGAATTACGACATTAAGATCACAGGACTGCATATGCACACCGGAAGCGACATCTTGGATGCCGATGTATTCATTCGTGGAGCAGAGTTGTTGTACGAGGCTGCCAGAGAATTTCCTGATTTGATCTTTATGGATTTTGGAAGTGGTTTCAAAGTGGCTTATAAAGAAGGAGATATTGTTACTCCAATTGAAAAAATAGGGAAGAAGATTGCAGATTCATTCAGGCAGTTTTGTAAAGATTACGGACGGGAGTTGGAGTTGTGGTTTGAACCAGGAAAATTTTTGGTAAGTGAAAGTGGTAAACTTTTGGTGAGTGCAACTACAATCAAGCAAACAACGTCGACAGTCTTTGTTGGATTAAACAGTGGACAGAATCATTTGATTCGTCCTATGTTTTACAATGCTTATCATTACATAGAAAATATTAGTAATCCGGAAGGGGCTTCGAAGTTGTATTCAGTGGTTGGGTACATTTGTGAAAGTGATACGATAGGATACGATCGTTTGTTGCCTGAAGTAAGAGAAGGCGATGTTCTGGCGATTCATAATGCAGGAGCTTATGGTTTTACAATGAGCAATCAATACAATGCACGTCTTCGTCCGGCAGAGGTGTTGATCATCAATAACGCACCTCACTTGATTCGTAAAAGAGAAACATTGGAAGATATCTATAGAAATGAGGTAGAAATTGAAATATAATCAATGTATAGATCAAAAAAAAGCTACCAATTTGGTAGCTTTTTTTATTTTATTTTAATATTTGCTAAAAATCGTTCCAAGTTCGGATTTCCAACCAGATGATCAGATCCAATTACTAAAACTTTCTTACAGTTATTTCTTTCGAGCCAAAAATTGAAATTGGAGACACCAACTACCAGCGTACCATTGATATCAATCTTTTGAATAGGCTTTTGTTTTAGATCGAACATTTCGCGGAGATCGTGCATCTCTCTTTCGATAGTCTGATTTTCTGTGAAAATCAAAAGACCGTCCATTTGATTGATGTCTTCTATATTTCTTTCATGGAAATCAACAACTTCAACTTGAAGCTCCTGAGCCCAATCGGCTAAAGCCTTGGCGAATTTTGTATGCGTCTGTAAATAAAACCTATCTATTTTCATGTTATTAGTCAAAGGTTGTAATACTCAATAACTTTTCTGGAGTTCAAATTTAGTCTTTTGAAGCACATAAATACACTTTACTTGTAGAAAAATAAGAATAAAAATTTAATACCCCAAAATTTTCAAATAATCGGCTGCTGTTTGCTCTTCAGAGAATAATTCTGTTTTTAATTTTCCATTTTCATCACGTCTGATCAGAATGTGTTTAGGCTCAGGGATCAAACAATGTTTTAATCCACCGAATCCACCAATTGTTTCCTGATAGGCACCTGTATTGAAAAAGCCTAAATACAAAGGTTTGTTTTTATCAAATTTTGGGAGATAAATAGCATTTGAATGCTGTTCTGAATTGTAATAATCATCACTGTCGCATGTCAAACCTCCCAATAGAACTCTCTCGTAATCATCATTCCATCGATTAATTGGGAGTAAAATGAATCGCTGGTTGATTGCCCATGTGTCTGGTAGATTCGTCATAAATGAAGAATCAATCATGTTCCACTTTTCACGGTCATTTTGCTGTTTTTGATGTAAAATACTGAATATTGCACCACCGCTTTCACCAACCGTAAATGAACCGAATTCAGTAAAAATATCTGGGTCAGGAATGTCATTATCCATACATACTCGTTTGATTTGTGTTAAAATTTCACGAACCATGTACGAATAGTCGAAATCAAACGCTAACGATTTTTTGATAGGGAATCCACCGCCGATATTTAAATAGTCTAGGGTTGGACATAACTTTTTCAAATCACAGTAGATTCTCAAAAGTTTGGTTAATTCATTCCAGTAATATGCTGTATCGTTAATCCCAGTATTGATAAAGAAATGAAGCATCTTTACCTTGACACGAGGATTGTCCTGAAGCATTGCTTTGTAAAAAGGTACTATTTCGCGGTACCGAATCCCAAGACGTGAAGTATAAAACTCAAATTTTGGTTCTTCCTCTGATGCAATTCGGATTCCGACATTGATATCTTTTTCCGTAGCATCCAAAAGTTGTTGAAGCTCTTGAATATTATCAACCACACAGATGACATTCAAGTCACATTCTTCAATCAGTGCAGCGATATTTTTAATGTAATTCTCTGTTTTAAAACCATTACAGATGACATAGCGTCCATCCGTTAATTTTCCACTTTCGTATAAATTTCTGACGATATCAATATCGAAAGCTGAAGAGGTTTCAATGTGAACATTGTTCTTTAGGACTTCATCCAGGACAAAAGAAAAATGAGAGCTTTTTGTACAATACGAATAGTGATAGTTTCCACCATATCCTAAATTGTGCATGGCTTCTCTAAACCAACCCTTTGCCCTTTGTATATTGTTCGAAATTTGCGGTAAATAATTGAATTTTAATGGTGTACCGTATTCGTCAATCAAACGCATAAGATCTATTCCGTGGAAAAAAAGCCGTTCATCCCGTAAGTTGAACTCATCCTGAGGAAAATCAAATGTTTGATCAATCAGATCAATATACTTCGTTCTCATTCTTGCTAATAATAAATTGGTTGCAAATGTCCCCTAAATATTTGTTTTTTGAAAGAAAACAGGGTAAACATTTTAATAAAATTTCTATTTTATTCAAGATTATTAGTTTTTGTGACTTTTTACATGAAAATTTTGGTCAACAATTCATTATTGATCCGGAGGAATGGTTAGATCATTTTGTTATTTGATCGGAATCCCACGTGAAGAATAGAGTGTATTGTTATTTCCCTGACTTTTATCAAGGCTGAAAGAAAATGTACTTCCAAGCCCAACAGTACTTCTTACAGAGATAGATTGTTTGTGGGATTCAATGATGTGTTTAACGATTGCTAGTCCTAAACCGGATCCTCCTTCATTTCTGTTTCTGCTTTTTTCGACACGGTAGAATCGTTCAAAAAGACGAGGAATGAAAGCATCTTCAATTCCGGGACCATTATCTGAAATTTCAATGGTAACAATTTCATCCAATATGTAAAAACGGACAATAGTTTCTCCGCCTACATTTCCATAAAATATTGAATTACTGATAAGATTTGTGATTACTTGTGCAATTTTTCCACGGTCACCAATCACCTGAATCGAACTGTAGCCATCTTTGGCAAATTTTAAATTGATGTTCTTTTCACTGGCAATGATTTCGAATGAATCAAAAACTTCTTGTGTAAGTTCATGAATATCAAAAGGTCGCATATCGAGTTTAAGATCATCAACTTCCAGACGTGTAATTTGATCTAAGTCTTCTAAAATACTAGCCATTCTATCTGTAGCTTTAGAAGCTTGAGATTTTTATCGACCTTGAGATTCTTAGAGTCAAAGTCGATCTTAATCATATTGATTGAGATTGAAAATAT
>CAIUKX010000420.1 GCA_903899795.1 uncultured Flavobacteriales bacterium | reverse complement strand
TATTTTGAATAAACAAATAAATCTATAAAATCTATAGAATAAATAGTAAAAATTAAGATTTGAATTATAAAACATGTGATTAATTTATTGAAAATAAGTTATTTAAATTATTCATATAATAGAAACGAGAATATAATTTTTTTTCAGAAGGCGTAAATACCGACTATTGTTAGATCACAGGGAATGATTACCTTTGCCGCACAATTTTAGTAACATGTATAGATCTCACACTTGCGGCGAATTACGCCTTTCAGACATCAACTCAACTGTAACATTAGCCGGATGGGTTCAGCGTTCACGTGATTTAGGTGGAATGACCTTTATCGATTTACGTGATCGTTATGGAATTACACAGTTAGCGTTTAATGCTGAAGATGATGCTGAAATGGCGGATAAAGCAACGAAGTTGGGACGTGAATTTGTGGTTCAGGTAACTGGAAAAGTGGTAGAACGATCCAGCAAAAACAAAAATATTCCTACTGGTGAAATTGAAATTATCGTTACTGCATTGGATATTCTAAATGCTGCGAAAACACCGCCTTTTACCATTGAAGATAATACCGATGGGGGAGAAGAATTAAGAGCGCAATACAGATACTTGGATTTAAGAAGAAATCCGGTTCAGGAAAAATTGAAATTTCGTAACCGGGTTGCTCTGGAAACACGGAAATATTTAGATAGTCAGGATTTTATAGACATCGAAACACCTTATTTAATCAAATCGACTCCTGAAGGAGCGAGAGATTTTGTGGTTCCTTCCAGAATGAATGAAGGACAATTCTATGCACTTCCTCAATCGCCGCAGACCTTCAAACAATTATTGATGGTTTCAGGTTTTGACCGTTATTACCAGATTGTGAAATGTTTCCGCGATGAAGCTTTACGTGCCGACCGTCAGCCTGAATTTACACAAATTGACTGTGAAATGGCTTTCGTAGAACAAGAAGATATTCTTCAAACGTTTGAAGGAATGGTGAAACATCTTTTCAAAACAGTACGAAATGTTGAGTTTTCCTACGAATTTCCACGCATGACATATGCTGAAGCGATGGAGAAATACGGTTCGGATAAACCGGACATCCGTTTCGGAATGGAGTTCGTTGACTTAAGTTCAATAGCGAAAGGTCATGGTTTTGCCATTTTTGATGAAGCGGAAGCAATATTGGCGATCAATGCTGAACAATGTGCCGTTTATACAAGAAAACAATTGGATACCTTGACCGATTGGTTGAAAAGACCTCAGATCGGAGCGAAAGGATTGATCTATTTGCGTGTCAATGAAGACGGAACGTACAAAAGTTCAGTTGACAAATTTTATTCAGAAACGGAATTAAAAAAATGGGCTGATGCTGCAAATGCTAAGCCAGGTGATTTGATTCTCGTTATGAGCGGTGATTTGGAAAAAACACGTAAACAAATGAATGAACTTCGTTTACACATGGGGAACGAATTGGGACTGAGAAATCCGAATCAATTTGCTCCTCTTTGGGTATTGGATTTTCCATTGTTAGAATGGGACGAAGAATCAGGTCGTTACCATGCAATGCACCATCCGTTCACTTCACCAAAACCGGAAGACATGCATTTGATCGAAACGGAACCGGGCAAAGTGAGAGCGAATGCTTATGACTTAGCGATAAATGGTGTTGAAATCGGCGGTGGATCCATTCGTATTCACGACCGTGATCTTCAATCGAGAATGTTTGATTTATTGGGATTCACAAAAGAAGAAGCTCTGGCTCAGTTTGGATTCCTGATGAATGCATTCGAATACGGTGCTCCGCCACACGGTGGATTGGCTTTTGGATTAGATCGTTTGGTAGCAACTATGAACGGATCAGATACGATTCGTGATTACATTGCTTTCCCGAAAAACAATAGTGGCCGTGATGTAATGATCGATGCACCGGCACCATTGGATGATGCACAATTAAAAGAATTGGGAATTAAATTGAGTTAATTTGGAAATTTGTCACCCCTCTTGATCTCCCCTCAAGGGGAGAAAAACACAATCAAAATGTATATTAAAAAACTACAAGAAGAGATCGCTCCCTACAGAGAGCAGTTAATTCACCATGAATTATATGCAAACATTGACTCTATAGAGGCTGTTCGGGCTTTTATGCAGGAACATGTATTTGCGGTATGGGATTTCATGTCATTACTGAAAGCGCTGCAAATTGGGCTGACCAATACCACTTTACCATGGACACCAAAAGGAAATCCAGTTTCCAGAAGGTTAATCAATGAGATTGTATTTGGTGAAGAAAGTGATATCGATGAAGTTGGTGAACCGATGAGCCATTTCGAAATGTATTTGGCAGCGATGACCCAACTAGGAGCTGATACAACTCAAATCACAACATTTGTTGAACTCATCAATGCTGGTAAATCGTTGGATAGTGCTTTGGATGAGGTGAAAATGGAAGCAAGTACAAGAGATTTTGTACACTTTACTTTTCAGCAAATCAATACCGGAAAATTGCACATCATCGCAGCAGTTTTTACCTTCGGGCGCGAGGATTTGATTCCTGATATGTTCATTGAAATTGTTAAGAATATTGGTAGTACAACTCAAACGGACATCACCAAATTGATTTATTACCTGGAACGTCACATCGAGGTGGACGGTGGCGAACACGGGCCAATGGCTTTGAAAATGATCCATGAATTGTGCGGTGATGATTCACAAAAATGGGATGAAGCGATTGAAGCCAGTAAACAAGCATTGCAACACCGAATTCAATTATGGAATGGTATCAGAAATGAATGCTTGATTTTGAATGCTTAATTTTTATTAATAATAATTCAACATTCAACATTCAACATTCAACATTCAATAATTATTTCCTCTAAACCGGTTAAGGTTAATTTCCTGAAAAATAATCGACTGAAGTTGATTTTTAACTCGACTATTATTGATACTTTGGTGGAGAAACCCATGTACTTTTAACAATTTACTTAAAAGTACATGGATTTTTTGAAGTCAAAAAATCTGAAAATGGAAGAGAAAAAGTATTTTATGAGAGAAGCGATTCGCTTGTCTATTGATTCGATGCGTGCTGGAAATGGTGGTCCATTCGGAGCGGTAATCGTAAAAAATGGTAAAATCATTGCCCGAGGATTCAACAAAGTAACATCTACCAATGATCCGACAGCTCATGCTGAAGTTGTAGCCATTCGTGAAGCTTGTACAGAATTGGGAAGTTTTCAATTGGAAGGTTGTGAAATTTATACCAGTTGTGAACCTTGTCCGATGTGTTTAGGTGCTATTTATTGGGCTCGTCCGGATAAAATGTATCGCACCTATCCCTATTGTGGATTATTTATATGTTATTCTTATATTGGTAGTTCAAAAAATGAATTATGAAGGATGAAGATTTAAAAAAGAAAGATTGGCAGTTATTAACCGCTAGATCAGAAATGACTAC
>CAIUKX010000419.1 GCA_903899795.1 uncultured Flavobacteriales bacterium | reverse complement strand
GGTTGCTTCGAAAAAAGGAGTTGATTTGTATGATATTGAAGAGTCATATGCAAAGATTCCTGACAAACCATTGATGCAGAGAATCAAGGATTTTCATTCGAATAATTGGTGGTGGTTCGATCCTTTTTGGTTGATCGTGTTCGCTTTGTTGATCTACTGGAGACTTAGAAAAGTGAATAAACCGATTCAAAAAGAAAAAGAGCTTTCCTTGAAAGATCGAACGATTATTGCAATTGACGCATTAGAGAAAAGTAAATTGTGGACGAAAGGTAAATTGAAGGAGCATTACGTGGAGTTGTCTTTCATCCTTCGATCGTATTTATCTGCCCGATATGAACTCAATTTGCTGGAAAAAACGACTTATGAGACAAAATTATTATTGACTCAAAAAGGACTAAATAGAGAAACCGTTGATACAATCGGTGAAATTTTAGATCAGGCTGATTTAGTGAAATTTGCCAAATCAGCACCGGAAGAGTTGAGCGTTTTACGCATTTCGGTTGTAGCGAAACAAATTGTCGCAGAAACAAGTCCAATTGAATTTGATCATGCTGAGTAACTGGAATATACGAATTTGGGAATATGATTTCCTTGCTCCGCAATGGTTGTGGTTACTTTTAGTGGTGCCGGTTGCTTTGTTACTGATGTTTAAAAATGAAAAATCACGAACTGGTGAAGTGAAATTTTCGAGAAGTGAAGAAGAGCAAGGACAATTGGGGGTGAAATGGATTTATCGATTGAGACAAGTCATTATTTTAACCTATGGAATTGTAGCTGCCTTGATGATTTTTGCGTTAGCTCGTCCATATGATTGGAATTCGAACGAAAATATCAACGAAGAATACAAAAACGGAATCGATATTATCTTAGCAATTGATGTCTCAATGTCGATGCTGGCACAGGATTTTCAACCCAACCGATTGGAAGCAGCTAAAAAAGTAGCGAAAGAATTTATCGACGGTAGAAGAGGTGATCGTATTGGATTGGTGATTTATGCAGGTGAGGCGTATTCTCCTTGTCCTGCGACATTGGATAACAAGATTTTAAAAGAGCAGATCGATCAAATCAGTGGTGAGAACCTTGAAGATGGAACGGCCATCGGTACCGGTTTGGGAACAGCTGTAGCCCGACTTCGAAACGATAGTTTACCTTCAAAAGTGATCATTCTCCTCACTGATGGAAGTAACAATTATGGTGATATCACACCTGAAATGGCAGCGGAATTGGCAAAAGCGAAAAACATTCGTGTATATACCATTGGTGTAGGGACGAACGGAGATGCACCTTCGCCTGTGTTGACACCTTTTGGTGTACGTTATGTAAATATGCCTGTAGAAATTGATGAATTGACGTTGAACAAAATTGCTGAAAAAACAAACGGAAAATATTTTCGTGCGACCGATGAAGCAAGTCTTCGATCTATCTACGCAGAAATCGAAAAATTAGAAAAACGAAAAATGCTGGACAAACAATTCAAATCGGAGCCACCGGCTACACCTGCTGCGTTTTTAAATTGGGCCTTTGTTTTGGCAATTATCGCATGGTCAACCAATACATTATTATTCAAAACGAATGAATAAATCAAGTTTCACATATCGTTTTGGGTTGATCATCACCGGAGTTGTGGTTTGGGAATTGATTTTCTGGATTCTTGTCTTGGGTTTATTATTGATTTTTGGAATTATTGATGGAAGTTCAATAGGTGATCATATCGCTTTTCGCTATACAAATGTATTGTGGCTGAATCTACTTATCATTCCGGTCTTAGCAGGGTATTTGCGTACGATCCACCAAAGAAATCAATTTTCATCGTCGGTTTCATCTTCCATTCAGCCTTATATTTTTGCTCCGGTGTCTTCTTTTCACTCATTTATGAAATATTTCTTATTTCGAAATGCATTGATTTGTTTGATTTTTGCGATGGCTCAACCGATATATGGGAATAAGAAAGTGGCAGGAACAGCTGAAAGTTTGGAGTTGGTAATTGCTTTGGACGTATCCAATTCGATGAATACCAGAGATATTGATAAAAATCTTTCACGTTTGGATATTGCAAAAAGAGCAATGAATCAATTGGTGAATAACTTACATGGTGAGAAATTGGGAATTTCTGTTTTCGCAGGAGGTTGCTATGTTCAATTACCTTTAACGAGCGATTATTATGCAGCTAAGATGTTTATCAATGAGATTGAAACCAATATGATTTCTCGTCAGGGTACAAATATAGCTCAGGCGTTGGAGACATCAGCCAACATGTTCTCGGAAGCAAAAACCACAAAGGGAATTATTTTGGTTACAGATGGAGAAAATCACGAGGAGAATCCTGATCCTGTTTTACAACAAATTGCTGAGAAAAACATTCAATTATGTGTGTTGGGGATTGGTACCGAGCAAGGTGGCCTTGTGCCCAACAATCCGAAACGACCAGAGTTGGGGTATAAACAGGCTGCGAACGGTTCAAGAATTTTGTCAAAAGTGAATCGTCATTTGATTGATGAATTAGCTTCAAAAGCGCATGGATATTCGATGATTAGTTCAGATCCGTTCCCTAATCTTACTGACTTATTGAACCGGGTTAATCACATGGAACGAACCAAGGTGGATGATATTGAATTCAATGTAAAAGAGAATAGATATAGAATTCCATTGTTTTGTTCTTTTATATTTTGGATCTTTTTTATTGTATGGTCGGGCTCACTTTTTAAATTCATTGATAAATTTGCGCGTGTAAAATGAAAAACAGTCTTTTAATATTGCTTGCTGTTCTCCTGTCTGTGAATGTTTTTTCGCAGGATTGGCGCGATTCATTGGCAGTTGCCCGGTCAGCGTATAAGCAAAAAAACTATGAGAAGGCTTTGAAATATTATCAAAGTGCCCAGAAAAAAGCACCTGATAATGTTGATCTTTCAGATGAAATGGCTCAGAGTGCATACAAAGCAAGGGAATTTGAGAAAGCTGAAAAGATTTACGATCAAAGTTCTTCTAAAACAAAAGGAACAGCAGAAAAAGCAAAGACATATCACAATATTGGCAATTCCAGGATGCAGCAGAAAAATTACCAGGGAGCTGTTGATGCTTATAAAGAGTCACTTCGAAATAATCCTGGTGATGAAAAAACACGTTATAATTTATCCGAAGCCATGCGAAGATTGAAAGATCAGCAGGATCAGCAAAAAAAGAAGGATAAAAATGAGTCGAAAGATCAAAATAAGAAAGATCAAAACAATCAGAATAATCAAAACGATCAAAATAAGGATAGCAAAAAGGACAAAGGACAAAACGATCCTCAGAAAAATAAGAATCAGAGTGGAAAGCCTGAGGAAAAAGATGGCGATAAGCAAAAAGGAAATCAGGACAAATCAAATCTACCGAACAAAACAGTAGATCGGATGTTAGACAAATTGATGAAAGATGAGACCGAAACAAAACGTAAAGTTTCCGGGAACAAAGGAGAGAAGGGTGAAGCAACGTCAGGAAAAGATTGGTAATATGTTGAATTGGGTGTATACGGTGTTTAGTGTGTTATTGGCTGGAATGGCGATGGCTCAAAAACCAATGGTTCAGCTTATGGTTGATCCTAAAGTTTGTCATGCCAACCAGCAATTTACCGTTACGGTGAAGTATAATATCAACGGATCTCTCAGTGTGGATTTACCTGCGGCTGCGATACAAGGGAATAGTACCATGTCTATGATGGAGCAGGAGATGGATTATAGTACTGGGAAAATCATTACTTATAATTATGATTCCAGAACGGTTGCTATTGGGAAGGAAGGTACGTTTACGATTGGTCCGGCCTACATAAAGAAAGGTTCCAAAGTCTATAAATCGAATGTGGTTACGATCAAGATAGAAAATGATAAACCCGAAGTAACAGTAGATATTAATTCTAAATCTTTGAAAAAGCCGGCGTTTGGATTCATTGAAAAGTCGAAGACAAAGATCTTCGAAGGAGAACCACTCGTTTTATCCGCCAAAGTATATTCACATTTCGAACCGACTCATTTTGAGAATTACCTGCCTTTTGAAATTGAAGGAGCTATTGAAAAACACGAGTTGGGAAATAGCCAGCAAATCATGACTGAACGGGTTAATGTTCGAGGAATGATGATGTATTACTTCGAAAATGAGCGTCAGGTCGTATTCCCGACAACCATAGGTAAGATTTTAATCAATCCTTTTAAAATGACATTAAAAAGCGGAATAGATGGATATTCATTTGTCTCCAATGGAGCTTATATTGAAGTTGTACCGCTGCCTGCAAATCCACCGAAGGATTTTATCGGGGGAGTGGGGAAATTTTCATTTGCAAGTTCGGTTGATAAGACAGATTACAAGCAGGGAGATGTGATGGTTATGACCGTAGTTGTTTCAGGTTCTGGAAATTTACACAATATCAATAATCCGAAAATTATTCTGCCGAAGGGAATGATTCAATACGGCGATCCTGTCATTCAGGAGGATTATTCATTCGGTGTCAATGGAGCTGAAGGAAAAATCACTTATCAGTTCAATATTCAAATGATGAAAGCGGGAGATTTCGATATGCCGGATTTATCACTTTCTTATTTTGATCCGAACAAGCAGCAATATGTTACCATTTCTGAAAAAGGAGTACATGTACATGTTACAAAAAATGCCAAGTTCAACAATACCGTTATTCCCGAAAAAGTGGATAATGTTACTGAAGAAACAATTGCGTTGTCGCCCTCTAAAGAGTTCAGAAAATCCCGAAATATTAATTCAATTGTAGATTCACCGCTTTTTACAGTAGCCTTGGCATCACCTTTGTTTTTTGCGTTATTATTTCTGTTTTTCAAAATTCGCCGCGATAAAAATGCAGTTGAGAATCAGACATTAGCTCAACAAAAATTGGCGAAAGCAGAAACCTGGAAAGAACTTGAAACAGCTGAAGTTGCATTTAAATCAGGTAATTCGGAATTGTTTTATTCGTCAATTTATAAAGCGATTATCAAACTCTGTAAAGCAGAATTGAACTTAGATACCGGATTGTCTTTGAGTAAAAATGAATTGTTCAGTTATTTAATGGAGAAAAATATTTCTTCAGATAATATGGAAGAATTAAGAAAAGTGATTCAGCAATGCGAGGAAGCGCGATATGGATTGGCTCCTGACGCATCGTTACAAAGTCAAATTCTTCATACAACCAAAGAATTGATGCAAAGTATTTCAGATCAACTTAAACGGAACAGATGAAATTGATAGATCAAATAATCATTTTATACTTCCTTTTTGGAACTGTTTCTTGTTTTGCTTCAGGAGAATTGAAGGTTGCTGAACAACTGGTAAAAGATAAAAAGTACGAGGAAGCAGTTCATATTTATCAGGATTACGTGAAAGACCATCCAACGAACAGTACTGTTTTTTTCAATCTTGGAAGTTGTTATTTTTATCAAAACAAGTTTGGTTATGCCGTTTGGGCTTATGAAAAGGCAGCTAAATATGACCCACAGGACCATGAAGCAACCGCCAATTTGGAAATTTGTTACAAACGTTTGAAAAAGGCGGAAATGTGGAGATCCTCCATTTCATGGGTAGAAAGAACACTTTATGGTTTCGGAGCTAATTTTTGGGCCTATGTTTCCATCGTCTTATCCATACTAGTTTCAATTTTTGTCTATTATTTTTTCATTACTAAAAATGGAGGCGGGAAGAAGATGGCTTTATTGTCGATCACATTTTTTGTGTTAGTCTGCGTTGGAACGGTATACTTGGCATTTTCAACGAATCGATATTACACGACGAGTGAGTTTGCAATTGTCGTTTCAAAAGCGGTCCCTACCTATTCTGATGACCTTTCATCTCAAAAGACAGATTTTTCTTTATTGGAAGGAGATAGAGTGAAAATTGTCCATGAGAATCCACATCGTTATATGATTGAATTGAACAATAGAGAAATTTGTTCAGTTGATAAAGTAGGTATAGAGAAGATATAAGTATCTGAATATCGATTTTGAATTTCATCAAAGCTGTTTGTTTATAGGCTAAAAGTATGAAAACATCTCATTTTTTTTTGCTGTATAAAATGTATAAAACCAGTTAATTGCGATTTCAGATAAACTTTTGCACAAAAGTTTTTTCAAAAAGTGCTTGTTATTGTAAAAAGAGTGTGTACCTTTGCACCCCGCAACAAACGAGATGCGGTTTTAAAAAAAAAGGTTTGGATCGTAATTTTTTGGAGAGATGTAGTATGCTACTTTCTTTACAAGATGAAAAAAATCTACAACATAAGTTCTTTGAAAGATTGAGAAAAAAAGGAAAGACAGCGTAAAATTAAATACGAAAATACCTGAGAGCATATACAACAAAATTCAAAGTTTTTACAACGGAGAGTTTGATCCTGGCTCAGGATGAACGCTAGCGGCAGGCCTAACACATGCAAGTCGAGGGGCATCACGGGTAGCAATACCTGGTGGCGACCGGCGCACGGGTGCGTAACACGTATGTAACCTACCTTAAACTGGGGAATAGACCCTCGAAAGAGG
>CAIUKX010000418.1 GCA_903899795.1 uncultured Flavobacteriales bacterium | reverse complement strand
CTTGTCCATGTGCTTTAGCTCTTTCCAGTCCATTCACATTCGGGAATATTTTACGGGTACTCGGACGCAAAGGACTGTTTTTAAAAAACACAAAAGTAATCGAACGCATCAACGAAGTAACTGATATCGTATTTGACAAAACAGGGACTTTAACTACCGGAATATTGGACAGCATCGAGTATATTGGTGAACCGCTGACAGAAATCCAAAAAGCCATTCTAATTTCTGTTGCACATTCCTCCACTCACCCATTATCACGAGGTGTTGTCACCCATTTACGGCAACAAACCAAAGTTGATTTACCAGAAATTACCAAATTCGAAGAACTATCCGGTAAAGGAATTCAAGCTGTTTGTGCTGGTATCGAAGTAAAAATCGGTTCCAAAAAATTTACAGGAAATTCAATCGACACTAAAGATTCAGATGAAACTTCCGTTTGTATTGCTTTCGACAACCGTTACATTGGAAAATTCATTTTTCATTCCGAATTAAGAGCTGGAATGGCTGACATGCTCCAAAAACTAAATTCGATCCAATTACATGTATTGTCAGGTGATAATGAAAAAGATAAAGAACTACTCCTTTCTATATTCCCTGAAAATGCATCTATTTTGTTTCGCCAATCTCCCAAAGATAAATTGGACTACATTGAAAATTTAAAAAGTCAGCATAGAAAAGTGATGATGATTGGCGATGGGCTCAATGATTCTGGTGCACTAGGGAAAGCTGATGTGGGAGTTGCTGTATCCGAAGACATTTTCCGTTTTACTCCTTCTTCCGATGCGATCATTGAATCTTCAAAATTGTATTCGTTACCCAACTTAATTTCCATATCGAAATTTTCAAGTACCGTTCTTCGCTCTTGTCTGGGATTTTCTATTTCTTACAATATCATCGGTTTGAGTATTGCCATTTCCGGACACATGTCACCCTTGGTAGCTGCCATTCTGATGCCCATCAGTTCCATTACTGTAGTCGGATTGAGCACATTTTTGGTTTTATGGAGAGGGAAAGCTACCAAGTAGACATTTTCATATAAAAAATAGTCGAAACTAATTTTTATTTCAATAATTCATATTAATTGATAAATTTGTTTCAATTGTAACTTACGAAAAAAATGGATTTTCTTACCCGTGTTCATACCCTTACTGATCGAATTCTTGATGCTGAAACATTTGCTTATGGCGAATTGTACGACGCTTGTAACGGAATGTATACTACTTTGGTTGAAATAACCGAAACAGATGCTAATTCAGATGCCAATCGAAAAGATATCAAACTCGAAAGCGGAAATGCGCTCGGGCCAATTTGGGCTGCAATGTGTATTACCGATCTTATGCGAACAAAACGATATTTAGATGGTATTTTGAAAGCAACAGAAGATGCAGTCAACTCAAAAAAAGATAAACCAGTTCATATACTTTATGCCGGAACAATTTACTTTACTTGACATTAATGAGCAAAGTTTAACGACTTTAAAAAAATTATTCAAACTCCTTGAGCTGGAAAACTACATTTACAAAATTGAAAAAGCAGATGCCACACAATGGGAAGTTCCACGGGATAAACCAATCGATATTTTCATCAGTGAAACAATGCAGCGTGCTTTAAGAAAAGAACCGCAAGTAGCTATCTGTATGAATATTGTGCCTCAGCTTCCAGAACATGCCGTTATGATCCCTGAGCAAATAATCTTATCAGCAGCTTTGATCAATGTATCCAAAAGAATGCAGGAAAAACTCGACAATATACTTGAACCAAATTCCGTATTTGAATTAGATACTATTTATACCCTGAACAAAGAAGAAATTCTAAAGAATTCATCTCTTCATCGTCAAAACAATGGAGGTTCTTATCTATTCCCGAAAAAAGTGGTCTCAATTCCGACAGAAATCATTGATGACTACCCTACTCTTCACATACTCACAGATATACACATCTACAAAGAAGAACGTCTTCTCATCGACGAAAGTCAGCTAACAATGCCTATAAAAATTGCCGAATTAAAACAAGATAGACCTTCAGAGATTACCTTTCAGTATCGTACAGGAGAAATGCCTGAAGTACAATTTTCGTTTGAGAAAATTTTGGTTTAATTTGCTCACCCTGTATGGCTACTCCTATTTTTGATTAATTTTATCTATTAATTAAGAAGTCTGCTAAAAATGATTAATCCTGCTTTTACAATTCGATCGATCCAAAAAAGTGACAATAAAGCTTTAGCGGAAATTATTCGTAACGTTCTCACCGAACACAAAGCTAATAAACCCGGAACTGTATTCACGGATCCCACTACAGACCATCTTAATGAACTTTTTCAAACACAAAATGCAGCCTATTGGGTAGCGGAAGAAAATGGTCAATGTATTGGTGGTTGTGGACTGTTCCCAACCGACAACTTACCTGAGAAACATATTGAATTAGTGAAACTTTATCTTCTAAAAGGAGCAAGGGGAAAAGGAATTGGCAAGGCACTCATCAAACAATGTATAGGCCAAGCCAAAGAATGGGGATACCATTATATTTATCTTGAAAGTTTACCCGAATTGAAAACAGCTGTTAATCTATATGAAAAAATGGGATTCCGACATTTGGAACAACCATTGGGTCAATCCGGTCACTTTGCATGTGATCTTTGGATGGTCCTTGAAGTTTAAATTGTTTCGAATAAAAATTCCTAAATTCTGAGTCACCTTTCGTTCAAAAAATAAAAATCCAACCTTAATCTGAACATTTTCCTTGTAAAACATAGATCGATATCTACATCTTTTTTTTCAAATGAATGAAAAAATGTACTTTTGTGGTCGAAAAAATTTGATAATAAAGCTAAAACTATGAAACCTATTTTATTTTGGTTGTTGCTATCCACTGTATCTTCCTGTGCTTTAGGTCAATCAAAATTTACCAATAATCTTTTTCTTAGGGCTGACATGGATTATGGATTCGTACTACCGGAATACCAACATTTCAATTATCTTGTCAAATCATCAGTAAAAGGTTTTGAATTTAGTTTGGCTAAAAAAACAATGGGAAAAACCATTTGGGAAAAAGCTTACAAATATCCGGAATATGGTATCACTACCGCTTTCACTTCACTTGGAAACAAAAACATATACGGTTATGAATTTGGATTATATCCCTATTTCCAAACTTTTCTCATCCGAAAAACAAAGTTTCAGATGACCAACCAATTTGGTTTTGGTGTAGGCTATTCAACACAAAAATTCAATCTTCAAAGCGACTACCAAAACATTTCCATCGGTTCACATGTAAACGCACATTTCAATTACAAATTAGGAACTCGATTTGTAATATCGGATCATCTATCGATCAATGCAGGACTCTCATTTACACATTTCTCAAATGCAAATATGGCTGAGCCAAATCTAGGTATTAATCTATTTAAAGCCTATACTGGAATCAATTATTCGCTCCAACCAACGAAAGAGTTTACTGCCATAGAAATGCCTCAACACCTACGTAAAAATGAATTTGCTTTCATTTACGCATTTGGAGGTAAACATACCAGAGCGCTTCAATCCGATGTATTTTTTACTTCTTCAATGTCCGTAGAATACAAATACCACTGGAAACGAAAATTTCACTTTGGTGGCGGTCTCGATTTATTTTACGACTCGAGTACGAAAACTGAGATGAGCACCCCAAACTCCACAATTTATAAATCAACGGATGATTTCAGAACCGGAATTCATTTCTCGCAAGAAATCGTCTATGATCGCTTTAGTTTTATCTTGCAAGAAGGAATTTATACAGGACTGACGGATCAGGTAACCCACCATAAAATATACAACAGAGCCATACTTCGCTGGAAATTCAATGATCATTTCTTGATGCACTTTTCTATGAAATCACATCTTCACATTTTAGATTATCCAGAAATTGGCTTTGGTTACTTTTTAGCTCGATAAATATGAAATTATTTCTTTTAACCCTGACATTTTTTCTTACACTCTCAACATTTATCGGTTGTAAAAAAGAAATGGAAGCGACTTCAATGGAGCGGCAATTGGACGAATTTGATTCTATTCATTTCAACAGTGTTTTTGAGGTTTCTCTCATTCAAGATACTTTTAATGCCATTCGAATTGAAGGTGCTAGTAAAATTCTCGATAAAATTTCAGTTACGATCCAAAACAATACTCTTACTCTGCATAACTCATACCATGGAAAATGGATGCATCCGAAACATAATAAAATAAAAGTATTCCTAACGGTCAATAAGATTAATCAAATCAAAGCGAATGAAACCTGTAATGTGACTACTTCAAATACGCTAGTTACGGATAGCTTATTATATATTATGGCCAGTAAGTTCAATGAAGCAAAGTTGGATATTAATTGCCAAAGTTTTTCCTATTGGAATAATTTTCCATGCGGTGGACGATTAACACTTTCAGGAACTACCAATAGTTTAGCAATTTGGAATGTAGCCCTAATGGCAATAGACGCTTCACAATTAGATGCTAATATTGCTTATTGCGAAAACACATCAAAAGGAGATTGTAAAATCAAATGTCACCAACAATTTAATTACCTCATCAAAGGCGAAGGGAACATCTTTTTACTAGGAAATCCTCCCCTTATCGTCGATCAGGGAATTACCGGAAAAGGTCAATTATTCGTTCAATAACACACACTAATCGCATCCAAACCAAGTGTTTAATAAATAAACATTTAGAACTAAATGCGTTAAAATAACCCATTTCTGAATCGGTAAACTAAAATGGTTTAGTTTTTTACATAAATTTGCCTTGGAATAAATTTCCTATTGACGCTACAATTACACAAAAACTACAACTATGATGAATCGATTTAAATGTTATTTCGACAAGTTGAAAAATCTACCACTTCTACTCGTTCTACTTTCCATAAACATACTATCGAATAACTCTATAGCTCAAAGTCCGGGAGGAATATCAACTGGTTTAGCTCTATGGCTAAAAGCAGGCACAGGAACAACCACCTCAGGTGTAAATCTAACTGGTTGGACTGATCAAAGTCCTACAGCAACGGCCGTTACTATAAATGGTAGCCAGGATTATGTAGCTGCTGCATCCGGTTATAATTTCAACCCGTATATCAACTTCACATTAAGTGCAGGAAACGGTGGTGACTTTTTAAGCATCGCAAGTCAAAATTATCGTTCTTTCTTTTGGACAGCAAAACTGAATGATTTAACAAGATCTTCGACACATATGGCTACGTATAATGGAGTAACATTATCACTTCCGTGTGGAGGTTGCCCGCTTCACGGAGGTCAAAATGGCGGTGTAGTGGCTGAATATATGGAAAGTGGTTATGGAAGTGGTAATTTTCAATCCGCAGGTGTTTGGAGAAAAAATGGCTCAGCTACAGGAATTGCTTATAATACGCCACATTCCGGAAATTATGATATTGTTACTGCCTTGGGTGGTAGTGCGGTTCCAACAAATGTTTTCATGGGAGGACAAAACAGCAATGGTATTTGGTTCGACGGACGTCCAAGAGATTGGGTGGGTCCAGTGGGAGAAATCATCGCCTATTCTGGAGCAATAACAGCAGTTCAAGCGAATCAGGTTGAAAGCTATCTTGCCATAAAATATGGTATTACATTAGGAGGAAACGGGTCAACGACTCTTGCTTACACCTCACCTAGTGCAACAACAATATGGAATTCCAATACAGGCTATCATTATGATGTTGCAGGAATAGGAAATGATGTCACGTTGGAAGGTCTTGACCAACCAAAATCACATTCAATCAATGCACCTGCTGATGCTGTAACAATGGCAAATAGTAACTTTGCGGTTCCAACATCACTTTCAAACGGACAGTATTTAATCTGGGGACATAACAATAATCCACTATCGTATACCTGTCAAAATTTTACACAATCCTCCCCTAGCACTGTTATTTCAGCTCTTTGGGGACGTACCTGGAGAACACAAAAAACAGGAAATCCGGCTGGAAATGTGATTATAGAAATCGACATGAGTATTCTTCAAGGTCCGACAGGTTTAGGAACTGCAACCAATGCCGATGTTCGTTTATTAATCGACAACAATACAACATTTGGAGATGCATCTGCAGGAGAACATAACTATTCCCCTACAGCTGGATATTCAGTAACAGGAGGAAAAATTTATTTCTCCGTGCCATATGCTGACATCCAAAGCGGACAAGGTTTTTTTAGTCTCGGGCTGGCTTCACCAGTTCCAGTAGCAAATGCAGGATCTAACATTGGTATCTGCTCAGGAAACACAGGCGCATTGGGAACTTCTACTACGGCAGGATTCACTTATTCATGGACAGCTACCACAGGATTGGATTTCAGTACAATTTCAAATCCAAATATTACATTAACAAATGTTACCGGAGCTCCCATTACATATACCTATACAGTAACAACAACAGTGACCGCTACCGGTTGTACTGCAACAGATAATGTTGATATCATCGTAACTCCAAGAGACAATGCTAGCTTTACCACAACTCCAACCTGTAACGGCGGAACAGCTACAGTTACCGGAACAGCAGGTGGAACTTTTACTTTTACTTCAGCTCCGGCGGACGGTGCAACAATCAATGCAATAACAGGTACTGTTTCAGGT
>CAIUKX010000417.1 GCA_903899795.1 uncultured Flavobacteriales bacterium | reverse complement strand
TCCACACGTTGTCGTTCTGTAGAATACATCTCCGTACGTTTTCGGTCTTCTTCACTGATGGATGAAGTATTGAAACAGTCCAATTGTAGCAAGAAATGTTTGTACAGCATTGGATCTGCAGGCAATTCAGGCACAAAGACGTCCGGAAGTGCATGTTTCACACGTTCACGCTCAACCGAATGATCATCCAAAAACACGATGGAATCCAAACCTAAATTCAATTCCTGGGCAATTTCAAAAATATTTTTCGCTTTGTCCTCCCAGTTGATTCTCCAGGCAACAAAATCACTTTTCTTCAAAAACATTTCAGGATGATTCTCAATCGCTTCTAAAGCCACAGATTCTTCATTCTTACTGGTAATGGCTAAAACAATTCCCGCATTGGAAAGCGATTTTAAAGCTTCCTGAAAATCTCTATACGCCTCACCTTCTGGATGATGCCCACCCAAAATTAAACTTCCGTAACCGATATCACCAACAACTCCACCCCACAATGTATTATCTAAATCCACAACAATTACTTTCCTTGCGTTGCCTTTGATTCGTCCGATATATGAAGCTATATCCTTTGCTGCTGCTGCAAAAACAGAAGAATGAAAAGGAGTTTTACTCAAATACCATAATTTCGCACTATAAGCACTACTACCGGCATTTGCAATCCATTTCCGACTATCCAATACATAGATATTCGGATAATTCGAAAGGCAAGCTATTAATTTTGAATTCATTTTAGAAAGCACTTCTGTGACTCCAAAATCAGGATCCGTATTTAAAAACCCTTTGTAATATAGCGTTTGGTCCACTGTCCAATTTGCAACAAAAAGTACATTTGTACGATCACTTGCTCTGATCAATAAATTGGAATACTCCTCAACTTCTTTTAAAATCAACTCCAGATCAACGGATTCATTATTTAAAAAAGCTTTAAAATTCTTTAATATTCTTTCAGGTTGAGTCCAAACAACGGTATAATCATATTGTTCGCTCCAGCATTCCTGAGTCGGATCAATCAAGGTCTGATGAACTTGATTAAAAGGAGCTATTCTTGTTTGTAAAAATTGATCAGCCAATTCATTTTTTAGATAACCAGCAAGGTTATTAATCGAAAAATCGGCTATAAAAAGTGCTTTCATAATCGCTCAACATATCGGATCAACGACTCAACAGTCAATAAATCCTTTTCTTTTGATTCTATCAAATCTTGAGTTTTCAGATTAAAATTTGATCCAAATTCCTTTTGAAGATGCTCTTCCACAGTCACCAAAAAATAAACCATTGACAAGCTATCCAATTTACTTGAAGCTGTAAAACCGGCACGCGAAAAAAGTGTTTCTTGCTCATCTTTATCCAAACGTGCGTCCATCTCTTGAGCTAAATTAAATTCATCAATGGCTTGATAAATACTCCATTTTATTTTTTCGTGCTGACTCATGATTTATTGGGAAACAAACGTATAATATATTTTTCCGGATTGTGCATCGGGTGCACTACCTGAGTAATCAAATCGTGATAATTTCGCGTACTTCAACGCTTGTTCAACCATACATTGGCTGGCAGATGTACTTCCTGCAGGATCATAAGTAGCAGTAATGACTTTTCCATCCTGCCCAACTTTAATCGTAACCGCCACCTTACCGGATGATCCATGCCCACAGGTATAGCCAGGATTACGAACATTCCAACTATTGTTTTGGAGCGGGGAACGATTGGACAAAACCCAATCCACCATTACATTTCCTTTCGCTACATTTGGACTAGAATTACCACTTGAACCTTTATCAGGCGAACTGCTTTTGTCTTTTACATTATCTTTCTGAGCTTGTTTTTCCCGTTCAGATGCTTCACGGATCGCCTTCCTTTTAGCCTCACCACCGGTTTCTTCGTAAATTTGTTTCTCGTAATCTTTCACAGATTGCTCCACTTTACCCAAATCTTTTGTAGCACTCCAATTGTCATCTGAACGCTGGCGTGTATCGTTCATATCACGGGCAGTATTGGTAACTTTCCCCGCTTCGTATTGGGGCTGCGGAATTTCCAAATTTTCAGGAGTAATCATTAACTCCTCTTCTTCTTTGACAAAGCGAACTTCAGATGTATCGTCAAAAGCAACAATATCGAAATAATCAGGTACCGATGTCAGTTGTAAATATACAAAAATGCCAACAGCTACAGCGAAAGTAGCTATGATTCCATACTTGTATTTATCAATTGCATCAAACATGTTATTCGTCCCCAATTTTGGGTTTTACAATTTTATTTTGAGGAAGATACAGATAGTTCACTTCCCCTGACTTTGTTAAAATTAAGAATTCTTTGTCTAAAATCCGAATTTGTTGGTATTCTGTTGGCACAATTTCTTGTCCATTCAACAAAAACAATCCAAATTCTTCACCTTTTGATACAATAATCCGCTCCTTATCAATTCGTTCTATTTGACTATACTGCAGCGGTAGTGTAACACTTCCCTTCGAGTCAATTACTCCTAAAAGTCCTGATTTTTCAACGACAGAATAACCATCTTTGAAACTTTCAGCATTGTCAAATTGTGGCGGAATCACCGGCAAATTGGTAAGATCAATAAATCCCCAACCCTTTCCTTTATTGAATGCTATCAATGAACTAAATCCTCCCATCTGCTGATAGGTAGCCGGAATTACAATTTTTCCATTTTTATCAATTACACCGTATTTTCCTTTGAAACGAATCACCGCGTAGGCTCCGTTAAATTGTCCTAATTCCAAATAATTCGGAAACTCCTCAAATTTAAAATCCAGGATCATTTTTCCTTGTCCATTCATATATCCGATGGAACCACGTTTTCGAACAATTGCTCTGTCATCCGATAAAAATCCGATCATATCATATTTAGCAGAATCAACTACACCACCGTTTTTTCGCATGATTCCATAGCGCTCATCCATTTGAAAAACCAATAAAGAGTCGTTAAAAAAGTTAACGGATTCATACAATGGAGGCACAATCATACTTCCGTAAATATCAATAAACGCTTCATTTTGTCCGATTTGAACTTTAGCCATTCCATTTGAGAAAGAAAATGCTTCATGGTATTTTTCTTCAATTCGCTGAAAACCGGTATTATCGTAATAACCAAACATACTATCTTTCTTGGCATAGATCAAACCTTCCGAAAAAGCACCTATTTCTTCAAAATGAATTGGCATAATTACATGTCCCGCTCTATCAATTACACCAAACTTTTCTTTCAATTCAACGACTGCTCTTCCCTCTTCAAAATCGGAACCTGAATCGTAAATAAAATCGATCACTACATTATTCCCTTTATCGATGTAGCCATATTTTCCATTTTTAGCCGCAACTGCAAGTCCATCATTAAAAAATCCTACATACTCATATGTCGGTTCAATAACCATATTGCCTTCATAATCCATACAGCCAAAAACAGCTCCAGACTTCATTGGAAGTAATTTCCGCTGTGCAAATTTCATATCCAATTCCAGTTCCTTTTTGAAGGGATATTCCGGATATTTCTTTTGAAATTGTTCGATTCGATCGTCCGAATAATCAATCATAAACAATTGATAGACTTTCCTCCAGGCGGTTTCAATGTTTCGATTGTAAGGATAACTCTTTATGAAACTGACATACGCATCCAGTTTATTATTCGCGATTGACAATTCATAAATTTTATCTTCAGCATCTTTCGTATGACGATTCCTAGGATACATTTTACAGAAAGCTACATAATCTTCTATTTTCCCTGATTTCGTTTTTTCAAGGTATTGACACAATTCCAATTCACGTTGTGCTGGACGATGAAATTCGCTGGAAGGATATTTATTCATAAAGGCTTCATATCCCGCAGCTGTGTTGATTTTTACCGTTGCTTCAAAAGCAAGAGAATCACGTTTAAAAATGGCATGAAACCGTTCATTTGACCAGTCATTTTTTTCTATAAAATGATCAAAACCATTAACAGAGTTTTCTTTGAGAGCAATCTGGTAATATTCTGTACTGATTTTTGCACGAAGTTCAATAATGTTTAAATAATCAAATCCAAACTGTTTCCAACTGGCTTTATCTTTATCGTCAATCAGATGATATGTTTTTTCGGAAATACAAATGTATTTGTAAGCAGAATCTAACGAATGAAACGGATTATCCGTACGGAAATAAATGGTTGACAATCCAAAAGATGCTGCGGAAGAATCTTTTTTGATTGCTTTATAAAACTGGTGTTTTGCTTCGAAATAATTATAGATTTTCAAAGCAGCAAATCCTTTCTCAATTCTACCGGCGTGAACTGAAAATCCCAATACAAAAAGCAGGACAAACGTAAAAACTATTTTCTTAAAAAAAATCACCCTCAAAGATAGAAATTAGACAGAAGACTACAAGATGAAAGATTTCAAGACTTATTAACGATTTAGACGATTTTGTAGTTGTATCATTTCAAGCAATGATACAACTACAAAAAAAAAGCCCTCCCGAATTGGGAAGGCTTACTATATCTTTTGAATCAAAATTATTTTTTGATTGTACGAGCGTAACGGTTTTGGAATTTATCAATACGACCCGCAGTATCCACGAACTGAACAATTCCTGTAAAGAAAGGGTGAGATTTGTGAGAGATATCCAATTTAAACAATGGATATTCGTTTCCATCTTCCCATGTAATTGTTTCACTTGTTGTAGCGCATGACGGACAAATAAACGTGTAGTC
>CAIUKX010000416.1 GCA_903899795.1 uncultured Flavobacteriales bacterium | reverse complement strand
GTATTTTCAGAAAATTTCCCAATTACAGATACTAGAAATCAATTTGTATTGGAATTTTTGGATTATTTCGTTGATCCGCCGAGATATACAATCGAGGAGTGTATCGACAGAGGTTTGACCTATAGTGTGCCGTTAAAGGCTAAGTTAAAGCTATATTGTACTGACCCTGAGCATGAGGATTTTGAAACCATCGTTCAGGATGTATACTTGGGTACAATTCCTTATATGACACCTAAAGGTTCATTTGTGGTGAATGGTGCACAACGTGTAATTGTTTCTCAGTTACACAGATCACCGGGTGTTTTCTTCGGACAAAGTCGTCACGCAAACGGTACGAAATTGTACTCTGCTCGTGTAATTCCATTCAAAGGTTCTTGGATTGAATTCGCAACGGATATCAATAGCGTAATGTATGCTTACATCGACCGTAAGAAAAAATTACCTGTAACAACGCTTTTCCGTGCAATCGGATATGAAAGTGATAAAGACATTCTGGAAATTTTCGGGTTGGCTGATGAAGTGAAAGCTACTAAGGTGAACTTGAAAAAATTAGTAGGTCGTAAATTAGCAGCTCGTGTTTTGAAATCATGGATCGAAGATTTCGTGGATGAAGATACAGGAGAGGTTGTTTCGATTGAAAGAAATGAAGTTCTTCTTGATCGTGAAACGGTTATTGAAGACGCTCACGTTGACTTAATCGTAGATTCAGGTGTGAAAACAGTTATCCTTCACAAGGAAGATGTTAATAGCGCAGATTTTACGTTGATATACAATACACTTCAAAAAGATACTTCAAACTCTCACACAGAGGCTGTTGAACATATCTACCGTCAGTTACGTAATGCAGAACCACCTGATTACGAAACGGCGAAAAGTGTTTTTGAAAAATTATTCTTCTCGGATACTCGTTATGATCTTGGTGAAGTTGGTCGTTTCCGATTGAATAAAAAATTGGGAATTTCTTCTGATGAAGATTCAAGAGTATTGACGAAAAATGATATCATTTTGATCATCAAATACCTTATAGAATTAGTAAATTCTAAGGCTGATGTTGATGATATCGATCACCTTTCTAATCGTCGTGTTAGAACTGTAGGTGAACAATTATATGCTCAGTTTGGTGTTGGTTTGGCTCGTATGGCCAGAACAATTCGTGAGCGTATGAACGTTCGAGATAATGAGGTGTTTACTCCAATCGATTTGATTAACGCGAAAACACTTTCGTCTGTGATCAACTCTTTCTTCGGAACGAATCAGCTTTCTCAATTCATGGATCAAACCAACCCTCTTTCGGAAGTAACGCACAAGCGTCGTCTTTCGGCACTAGGGCCTGGTGGACTTTCGAGAGAGCGTGCAGGTTTCGAGGTACGTGACGTTCACTATACTCACTACGGGCGTTTATGTACAATTGAAACACCAGAGGGACCAAACATTGGTTTGATTTCTTCATTATGTGTATTTGCGAAAGTAAATAAATTAGGTTTCATTGAAACTCCATACCGTAAAGTTGATGCTGGAAAAGTGGTTCTTGAAAATGAGCCGGTTTACTTGTCAGCTGAAGAGGAAGATGGAAGAATGATCGCTCAGGCAAATGCCAAAGTGGATGATAAAGGAAATTTCTTGACAGAGTTTGTAAAAGCTCGTTTTGAAGGTGATTTCCCTGTTGTTCAGCCAAATGAATTGACATTGATGGACGTAGGAGCAAATCAAATTGCATCCATTGCGGCTTCTTCAATTCCTTTCTTGGAGCATGATGATGCGAACCGTGCTTTGATGGGATCGAACATGCAACGTCAAGCTGTTCCATTATTGAAACCAAGTTCTCCAATTGTTGGAACTGGTATCGAAAGATTAGTGGCTAGAGATTCACGTGTATTGATCAATGCAGAGAACAGTGGAGTTGTTGAATATGTTGATGCTAATGAAATTGTAATTCGTTACGATTGGACAGAGGATGATAAATTGGTTTCTTTCGATAGTGAAGTGACTCGTTATCCTTTAACTAAATTTGCTAAAACAAATCAAAGTACTTGTATGAACTTGAAACCGATCGTGAAGAAAGGTGATAAAGTTGAAAAAGGTCAGGTACTTTGTGAAGGATACGCAACACAACAAGGTGAATTGGCATTGGGTCAAAACTTGAAAGTGGCATTCATGCCATGGAAAGGATATAACTTTGAGGATGCGATTGTAATCTCAGAAAGAGTTGTTCGTGATGATATTTTCACATCAATTCATATCGATGAGTATACAGTTGATGTTCGTGATACGAAACGTGGAATGGAAGAATTAACTTCTGATATTCCTAACGTAAGTGAAGAAGCGACTAAAGATTTGGATGAGAATGGAATCATCAGAATTGGTGCTGAAATCAAAGAAGGAGATATTATTATTGGAAAAATTACTCCAAAAGGAGAAACAGATCCATCTCCTGAAGAAAAATTACTTCGTGCTATTTTTGGAGATAAAGCAGGTGATGTGAAAGATGCATCGTTAAAAGCTGGACCTTCATTGAGAGGTGTTGTAATCGATAAAAAATTGTTCTCTAGAGCAGTAAAGGATAGAAAATCTAAAGCACAAGATAAACCATTATTGGAGGCTCTTGATGTAGATTACGAAAAAGACTTTGCAGTATTGAAGGATCGTTTGGCTGATAAATTGTTGAACCTATTAGGTGAAGCAAAAGCGAATGGTGTATTCAATAACTTTAGAGAAGAAATCATCAAAAAAGGCACGAAATTCACGCAGAAAAATTTGTTGGCAATTGACTATTCAATTGTTAATCCGACAAACTGGACTGCGGATGATAAATTAAATACCTTGATTGGACGAGTAATTCACAACTTTAACATTAAAGCGAATGATTTACTTGGAACATACAAACGTAAAAAATTCCATATTTCAGTTGGGGATGAATTACCGGCAGGTATCGTGAAAATGGCTAAAGTTTACATCGCTAAGAAACGTAAGTTGAAAGTAGGTGATAAAATGGCGGGTCGTCACGGTAACAAAGGGATCGTTGCTAACATCGTTAAAGTGGAAGACATGCCGTTCTTGGAAGACGGGACACCAGTGGATATCGTATTGAATCCATTAGGGGTACCATCTCGTATGAACCTTGGACAAGTTTACGAAACAGTTTTAGGTTGGGCTGGTGAGAAATTAGGAGTAAAATTTGCCACACCTATTTTCGATGGAGCGAAACCATATGAAATTGATGAGTGGACTGCAAAAGCGGGAGTACCCAAATCAGGTAAAACTTACCTTTATGATGGAGGAACAGGAGAGCGTTTCCACCAAACTGCAACGGTTGGAGTTATATACATGTTGAAATTAGCCCATATGGTTGATGACAAAATGCATGCTCGTTCAATCGGACCATACTCATTGATTACGCAACAACCTCTTGGAGGTAAAGCTCAATTCGGAGGTCAGCGTTTTGGAGAAATGGAGGTTTGGGCTCTTGAAGCATTCGGTGCAGCGCACTTGTTACAAGAGATTCTTACAGTTAAATCTGATGATGTTGCAGGTCGTGCGAAAGCATACGAAGCGATTGTTAAGGGAGATAATATTCCTGAACCAGGAATTCCTGAATCGTTCAACGTATTGTTGCATGAGTTGAGAGGTTTATGTTTGAACATTTCATTAGATTAATTTTCCAAGTAGTTAAATTATAGATATTAAGCAATACTATGGCTTACAGAAAAGAAACACCGAAAACGCAAAGTAGCTTCGACAAAATAACGATCTCTCTGGCATCGCCAGAGTTGATTCTTGAGCAATCAAGTGGAGAAGTACTTAAGCCAGAAACGATTAATTACCGTACGTACAAACCGGAAAGAGATGGTTTGTTCTGCGAGAGAATCTTCGGGCCGGTTAAAGATTACGAATGTCATTGCGGTAAATACAAAAGAATCCGATACAAAGGAATCGTTTGTGACCGTTGTGGTGTGGAAGTAACAGAGAAAAAAGTACGTCGTGAAAGAATGGGACACATTTCATTGGTTGTTCCGGTCGCACACATCTGGTATTTCCGTTCACTTCCGAATAAAATAGGTTATTTGTTAGGATTACCAACCAAAAAATTAGATCAAATCATTTATTACGAGAGATTTGTTGTGATTCAAGGTGGTATCGCTAGAAATAAAGATGGTTCAGAATTGAAGCGTTTGGATTTCTTAATGGAAGAGGAGTATTTGGATATCCTAGATACACTTCCGAAAGAAAATCAATATTTGGAAGATACAGATCCAAATAAATTCATCGCTAAAATGGGAGCTGAGGCTCTGTTCGATTTGTTGAAAACATTGGATCTGGAACAAACTTCTTACGATCTTCGTCACCAAGCGAATACTGAAACTTCCATGCAACGTAAAAATGAAGCATTAAAACGTCTTCAGGTTGTGGAATCAATGCGTGAATCTCAGGAAAGAATTGAAAATCGTCCGGAATGGATGATTGTGAAAGTTGTTCCGGTTATTCCACCTGAATTGAGACCGTTAGTTCCGTTGGATGGTGGACGTTTTGCGACTTCAGATTTAAATGACTTATACCGTCGTGTGATTATTCGTAACAATCGTTTGAAACGTTTGATCGAAATCAAAGCACCGGAAGTTATCTTGCGTAATGAGAAGCGTATGCTTCAAGAGTCAGTTGATTCATTATTCGATAATTCACGTAAATCAAGTGCGGTTAAAACGGACTCGAACAGACCGTTGAAATCACTTTCTGATTCATTGAAAGGTAAACAAGGTCGTTTCCGTCAAAACTTATTAGGAAAACGTGTTGATTATTCAGCTCGTTCGGTAATTGTTGTTGGACCGGATTTGAAATTACACGAATGTGGTTTGCCAAAAAATATGGCAGCAGAGTTATACAAACCGTTCATCATCCGTAAGTTGATTGAAAGAGGTATTGTTAAAACTGTGAAGTCAGCTAAGAAAATTGTTGACAAAAAAGAGCCAGTTGTTTGGGACATTTTAGAGAGTATATTGAAAGGTCACCCAGTATTATTGAACAGGGCTCCTACTCTTCACCGTTTGGGTATTCAGGCTTTCCAACCGAAAATGATCGAAGGAAAAGCGATTCGTCTTCACCCATTGGTTACGACTGCATTCAACGCCGATTTTGACGGTGACCAAATGGCGGTTCACTTACCATTAGGTAATGCTGCAATTTTGGAAGCTCAATTGTTGATGCTTGCATCTCATAATATTTTGAATCCTGCTAATGGGGCGCCTATTGCGGTTCCATCTCAGGATATGGTTTTGGGTCTTTACTACATTACAAAAGGTAAAAGATCTACTCCAGAATATACAATGAAAGGTGAGGATTCAATTTTTTATTCTCCAGAAGAAGTTACAATAGCTTATAACGAAAGAAAACTGGATTTACATGCTCACCTCAAAGTGAAAACGTATGATCTGGATGAAAATGGAATTCCTACATTGATGATGATAGAAACAACTTGTGGACGAGTATTGTTCAACGAACTTGTTCCGAGAGAAGTTGGTTTCATCAATGATGTATTAACGAAAAAAGCACTGCGTGATATCATTGGAAATGTATTGAAAGTTTCAGGAACTTCCCGTACAGCTCAATTCTTGGATGATATCAAGGAAATAGGTTTTGATATGGCTTTCAAAGGTGGTCTTTCATTCAACTTGGAAGATATTATCATCCCGAAAGAGAAAGAAACACTTGTAGCTAAAGCGGAGGTTGAGGCGAAAGAAGTATTATCTAACTATAACATGGGATTGATTACCAATAACGAACGTTATAATCAAATCATTGATATTTGGACGCATACAAATTCTAGATTGACCAATATTCTGATGGATCAATTGAAAAATGACATGCAAG
>CAIUKX010000415.1 GCA_903899795.1 uncultured Flavobacteriales bacterium | reverse complement strand
CTTTAGCTGCCGTTGTAACGACACAGGAAATAGCCGATCGTTTCAATAATGGGATGGAGTATTTCAATACATTTGGAGGAAATCCGGTTTCAATGGCAACAGGTTTAACTATTTTGAAAGTCATAGAAGAAGAAGAAATGCAGAAAAATGCGTTAGAAGTAGGAGATTATTTATTGGTTGAATTGTCCAAGTTAAAAGATAAATATCCACTGATTGGTGATGTCAGAGGAACAGGATTGTTTGTTGGAATAGAATTGGTTCGTGATAGGGAAACATTGGAACCTGCGATTACCGAAATTAACGCAATTGTTGAAAGTCTCAGAGACAGAGGTTTTTTGGTGAGTACCGACGGGCCACTAAACAATGTGATAAAGATTAAACCTCCTATGGTTTTTAATAAAAATAATGCTGAAGAATTTGTGAAACAATTGGATGAGGTGATGAGTTTAATGTGATTTTTGTCAATTTTATTTTCATCCTAAAATAAAGTTTAATTTTAGAGTTCGCAATGCATTCATGATGAAACGAATTCTACTTTTTTTATTGCTTTTAGGATTCTCTTGTTCACAAGAAAAAAGAAAGAAGACTCATCCTAAAATGCATCAACACGTGTTTTCAGTTCAGGAAAACGTGATTAGTTGTACCGATTCCAGTTGTATTGGAACATATAAAGGACTTGAGTTCGATACTGAGTTGGAGCAAAGTGATATCGCTCATCAATATTCCAATTCTATCAGTAAAGCGGTAGGAGATCATTTGAAAAAACTATTTAGAGAAGGGCATTATTCCAAAGTTGATTTCGAGGGTATTAAAATGACGACCAAGGGAATGAATGATGGAGATAATTATGTGGAATATTCGGTCAAAATTCCATTCAAACGAGTGAAAAATAAGTGTGAAGCAATGACTGCTTTTGACCATTCCGGAGGGTGGAATCATTATCCGGCAATTGCAGAACGAAAAAGAGTACTATTGAATCCAGATCGTACAAGCGTTGTCAATGGGCAAATAGAAATCAGTGATTTAAAAAAAACACATGAGGGGCTGCAAGAGTTTTGGATTCAATGGAAACACAAAGATTATCAGAGTGATTGCTCAAAACTCCATTGATATGGTAGTTTATTTATTAGCTTTACTCGATAATTACTACCGTTTAATTTTTTGAAAGAAAAGGTATATAAAAAAGTACTACTATTGTGGTGCGAAAAACTAAAAAAACTTATGTTGAAAAGATACGTCCTTTTATGTGCTCTTTTTTTGAGTACGACTCTTTTTTCCCAAAGCTGGCGAAACAATTTACCCAAAAATAAACCAGTAAGCGAATTGACATTTTACGATTATCAAAAAGCGTTTTATTCATATTGGGACAAATACAATGTAGTCAAAGGATATTACTTCGAAAACGGAGTGAAAAAGAAGGCAAGGGGATGGAAGCAATTCAAACGTTGGGAGTATGGAATGGCAAATCAAATGGATCCGGCAACAGGAAGATTACCACAAAAAACAGCTAATCAGGTTTATGCGGAGTTTTACGCAGGCAAGTCACTTGAAAAATCAGGAGATCTTTCAAACTGGACACTTTTAGGTACGAATTCATCCGATGGAGGATATGCAGGGATTGGTCGTGTTAATTGCGTTGGATTCCACCCTTCGGATTTATCAACATACTGGGTGGGATCTGCCGGTGGTGGATTATGGTCAACTTCAGACGACGGTGCAAATTGGTCGTGTTTAACCGATCAGATTGGGATGCTTTTGATAACAGATATTGCAGTTCCGACTGATTACGCTAGTTCCAATACTATTTACATTGCTACAGGAGATAGAGATGTGGATTGGGAAAGTTACAGTATCGGAGTTCTCAAATCTACAGACGGTGGAATTTCGTGGAATCCAACGGGATTAACCTATGCAATGGCAAGTAATGTTGTGATAACCAAATTGCTGATGGATCCGAATGACAACAATACACTTTTGGCTGCAACATCTCTGGGAGTATTAAAGACGACGGATGGTGGACAAACCTGGAACAATCAACTTACCTCACATAGTTTTGTCGATCTCGAAGCAAAACCTACTGATTTTAACACCCTTTATGGCTCTACCCGAAACGGAGAAGTCTACAAATCCATAGATGGGGGATTGAATTGGGCAGTGATCTTCACAGGAGTTTCTACCAATAGACTTGAAATGGCGGTTTCACCGAATCAACCTTCGTGGCTTTACTTTGTCTTGGCAAAATCGGATAATGGACTTTATGGTGTTTATCAATCAACAGATGAAGGTGCAAATTTTACACAAGTTGCAGATGGTACTGTTAACATGATGGGGTATGAGGCTGATGGGAGTGATACGGGAGGACAGGCTTGGTATACTTTAACAATGGCGGCTTCACCTTTGGATGCAAATACAGTTGTAATCGGTGGTGTGAATACATGGAAATCAATTGACGGAGGAGTTCATTGGAATATTGTCAATCATTGGACAGGCAATGGATTAGCTCCTGCTGTTCATGCGGATAAACACATGCATACCTACAGAAGCGATGGTCATTTGTTTGAAGGTAACGATGGTGGATTTTATCATTCACCCGATGGTGGAACGACCTGGAATGACAGAACAAATGGAATGGTCATCAGTCAGATGTACCGTCTAGGTGTTGCACAAACAGCAACAACCGAGGTTATTACCGGACTTCAGGATAACGGAACAAAATTACTGTCGGGTGGTACTTGGTCGGATGTGAAAGGTGGTGACGGGATGGAATGCATTATTGATTTCACAAGTACAGATATTCAATTTGGAACCTATGTAAACGGTCAAATTTCAAAAACGACAGATCATTGGGTGAGCGCTAACGATGTTCAACCAAATGCTGCAGGAGATGGAGCATGGGTTACTCCCTATGTGATGGACCCTAACGATCATAATGTGATGTACGCCGGATATGCAGATCTTTGGATGTCGATAGATAATGGAGATAACTGGCAGAAAATGTCAAACGTTAATTCAAGCCAACGATTGAAATCCATAGCTGTTGCCCCTTCAAATTCGCAAGTATTATACATGGCTGATGATACACATATGTGGAGATCATTGGATGGAGGTCAAACTTGGTCAAATATTGGGAATGGCTTGCCTGTGTCGAATTCAAATATTACTTATATAGCAGTAAAAAAAGACGATCCTCATACCTTATGGGTTACAATGTCGGGTTATAATACTCAAAGAGTGTATAAATCCGTAAATTCAGGCGTATCCTGGGGAAATATATCAACCGGACTTCCTTCCTTACCGGCCTATTCAATCGTTCAAAATTACCAGGCAGATTCCCTACAATTTTTTGTTGCAACTGAATTAGGAGTTTATAAAAAAGATGGTTCTGCCAATTGGGTTCCATACCTTACGGGACTTCCCCATGTAAAAGTGTACGAACTGGAAATTTACTATAATCCATTAATAACCAATTCCAAACTCAGAGCAGCAACCTATGGTCGTGGTTTATGGGAAACTCCACTTTTTCCAACCGATGTTTCAATCGGAGGAATCGCATCTGTGAATGATACCTGCATCGTTAGTAATCATTCAGCAACTTTAACGTTGATCAATTATGCAGGATCTATTCAATGGCAGCAATCATCTGATGGGGTGACTAATTGGATTTCAGCGGTAGGAGGAACAGGCTCAACGACGACAACCTACGTTACACCTTCATTGACAAATACAATCCATTACCGGGCAAAAGTGACACAAGGCGTTAATCCACCAGATTATTCGAATGTGATTACTTTGAAAATCAAACCTGTATTGACCTTAACACCCTTTCCAACCATGTGTGCTACAGATTCTGCATTGTTTTTGAATCAAGTATCACCATCTGGTGGAACCTATTCGGGAAATCATGTAAGTAATGGATATTTTCAACCTTCAACTTCCAGTTATGGTTCAAATCAAGTGACGTATAATTATACCGATACAAATCAATGTAGTGCTTCCATTTATGGATATATTGTAGTCCACGATTGTACTTCCAATGCTCCGAAACTGGGCGATGATGATTATGCAGTTTCTCCGAATCCGACGAAAGATATTCTTAAAGTAGATTATGGTAAAAACTTTGAATCTCTTAACATAATTGATTATGCCGGGAAACTGGTTTATACAAAACAACTTTCAAGTACAAGTTCCACTCAGAATATTAGTATGCTCCAATATGCAGCCGGAGAATATTTCATTCAACTGATTTCTGCTTCGAAAAAAGTAGAAGTAAAAGTGGTGGTATTGAAGTAGAATTTTGTTATCGATGTGAAATAGAGTTTTGAGGTGAGAAAATCATTAGAGATTTTAAGATAAGTAATGAACAGAAAATTCCGCATCAGTGGAACTAATGCGGAGCGGAATGATTTTACTGGATCAAACATCAAAAATCCTCCTTTTAATCATTTCTCCTTCACAAATCCAATCGATTCTCCTTTTTTCAAAATGCTGGTATTGACAGAAGTTCCGAAATCATCTGCCTGACCTTGTGCCGATTTTTTCTTTAGTTCAGTCTCGATAAAAGCTTGACGATCTTTTGCCAGTTGAGCAATCTGTGCTTGATAAGCCTCCCTCTCAGATTTCTTTTTCTCAATGAATGCTTTTTTCTCTTCGTCTGTTTTATTTTTCAATTCATCGGGAAGTTCATCGTTGGCCAATTTGGTAATGTCTTTACCTTCTATTTCTGCGTCGACAATATCCCAGGAAGCATTGTTGTATACTTTTTTGGATTTAACAATGGAACGCTCAGTAATGGCAGAAGGTGATTGAATAATGGCATTCTGATCTTCTTTTTCCTGAGCTACTTTTCTTTCTATCCCTTGATTTCCATAACCAATGTAGGTGTGATTCAACGAGTCATTGTAGGCGTTTATTTTTTGATCGTAAGGTGTGTCTATGTGTACAACTTCCTTGTTCGCATCAATATTAAAATAATCGCCCTTACCAATTTGCGCGCCATCGTACCAGAATTCTTTTACTCCCTGGTCATAAGGACCGCAATAAATGGTATTCACAAAAATGTTTCGGCTTGCTGCTGTTGAACAGACCGTTTTATAAAAAACTGTTCCTTGATTGAAAGGCTCGTTTCCAGCAATGTAAATCATTTTTAAATCCGTTGGATTTTGCGACCAGTTTAACTCACCGAGGGAAGCCGAGATGACTGCTCCGCAATATTCGGATCCTCCATTGGTAGTTATGCCAAATAAGTTTTTTGAAATTAAATCAAGATCTGTTGTCAAAGGAACAAGTTGTTGAACATAATTGGAACCTGAAGATAAATCATCATGACCGTATTTATACAATGAAATTTCAATCGTTGGGATTTGTCCTTCGGCACGAAGCGTACTCAATTCATTCACGATATTCCATAGTCTCGATTTCGCTTGATCAAGTAAGCCATCCATACTGTTGGAAGCATCAAACAGTACTGCGACTTGGATTTTTCGACCCATAGGTCTATTGATTGGTAAAATACCTGGTTGAGCAAAAAGTAATGTTGTTTGAGCGATAAAACCTGCTAAAAGGAAGAATGTTTTTTTCATAACTGTCGATTTTTTTGATCTGTACAGTCATAATTCAAATTGGTTCAAAGGTAAAATTATTTCATTCCCATCACCGCAGCTTTCTGTAGTACAAATGTAAGCACTGGAGCACCAGCTGCAGAATTTTCACCATTCTCTAATTTCTTCAGCATTTCAGCACCCACCAAGCGTTGGCGGTCAATCGATATTTCTTTCAATTTCTGGCGGTACCATTTTCTTGCAACACTTTTTTTCTGGATGAGTGCTTTTTTCTCAGCATCTGTCAGTCCTTGAAATTCTTTCGGGAGTTTTTCTTCCGGAATGGAAGTAATCGAAATACCTTCGCGGTCTTCATCGATCAATTCATCCAGATTAATTGGTGTAGGAATATTTTCGTTGGAAACCGGAGTTTTGTTTTTATCGGATTTGGACGGAGTTGGCCTTGGCTTTGGTTTTCTGACAGTAGGTTCCTGAACAAACATAACATCGTCCATCATTTTTTTATCGTAATAAGTTTTCGATAGAGAATCTTGATACGAATAATAAGGCACATCTAATTTGGTTGTGAATTTTAAGGATTGTTTGGTTGTATCGAGACTGAAATAATTTCCTTTTCCATTCGAAGCTGCGTCCTGCCAAAAATCATCGATCCCCTTTTTGTTGTTTCCACAATAGATAGTATTCACTGAAATCATGTGGTCGGCAGCAATTTCACACATGACTTTGTAATTCGTATTTCCTTGATTGAAGGCTTCATTGCCAATAATAAACATCATTCGGAGGTCATTTGTATCGATCGACCAGTCCAATTCGTTGAGCGCTTTTCCAATTGCATTGCTGCATAGTTCAGTATCACCTTTCGGAAAAATTTCAAATAATTTTTGATTCACAAAATTTTGATCCGTAGATAAATAAGAAAGTTGGCGTACAAATGAAACTTCTGAGGAAACATCACTATTACCATATTCATACAACGCAATTTGAACCACTGCTTTTTTGTCATTGTACTTCAAGTCATTCAGTTTTTTGATCATGTTCGAGACCATAAATTTTACCTGATTGTGATACGGAGCCATGCTTGTGGATGCATCAATCAAGAACGCAACTTGAATTTTTTTATTTACCTCTGATTTAGGATTTGGTTCTTGATTTGTTCCCGAAAAAGAAACCAAAGATTGAATGCAAAATGCTAAAAATAGGAGTGCTGTTTTTTGTCTCATGGTCGTTTTCAAATGTAATTCAATATTACGCATTCTATTCGACTCTTTCAACGACTTTGATCACTCGAATTACTAAATAATTGTTAAGGAATGCCTAAAAAAGCAAGAATTAGATGATAGAGGTCATTTTCGGTTGATCAATTCTTATTTAACACCAACCATCAGCTTGATTTTTGCAGCGATTTCATCCGGATAGTAAGTAGGACCGCAAATATGACAATGTTTGATTTCAAAGAAATCTTTTGGAGGATTGGCTGCTGCATAGATTTTTTTTCCAAGCTTGAAGGGAATGAGTTCGTCTTCCGTACTGTGAATGACCAAAAGTGGTTTATGATAATTGTGAATTGACTTTTTAGCAGAGTAACCATCTTTTATAAAGATTCGACCGAAGAAAGGCACAAAATGAGCGCCTATATCTTTGTGTGATGAAAAAGCAGCTTCAATGACCAAAGCATCGATTTCCGCTTGTCGGTTTGCAGCAACCACAGCTGATAAATGTCCGCCGAGTGATTGGCCATAGATAACCAGTTTTGTACTTTTCACATCGGTACGCTCTTTCAAATAAGAAAGGGTTGAATTGGCGTCGATCAAAACGTTTCTCCGAGTTGCTTTACCTTCAGAAAAACCGAAACCGCTATAATCAAAAATGAAAATTTGAAAACCTTTATCGAGTAGAGGAGACATCGCACGGTATTGACTCAAAAGACAACCTGCATTGCCATGAAAATGGAGTAAGGTAATTTGTGGAGTGATTTTTTTAGGTTTCAGCATCCAGCCGTTTAGTTTGTTTCCGTTTGAATTTGTATACATTACACTTTCGATGGTGAAACCCAAATCCAAAGTATCACCAAGATTGTTGGTAAATATTGGCTGATGATTTTCTCCGGAAAAATGGACAATCGTAGTATCTGTTCCGGAAACCATTTTCTGATTAGGAGTTGCTTTTGTCAAGACAGTAGGATGTAAAAAAATGGAATTGAAACTACAAGCAGAAAGGAATAGAACTAGAAATAAGACAATGAGTTGTTTCATCGAATTTCAGGCATTCAAAGCTGAATTGCGAGCCACCCATTCTTCTTTCGAAATCTGGAACCAATCACAAGGTGTATCT
>CAIUKX010000414.1 GCA_903899795.1 uncultured Flavobacteriales bacterium | reverse complement strand
CGTTTTCACAACTTCTTCTACTCTCTCTTGAGCAACAACCTCTTCGATTTTTTCTTCAACGATTTCTGTTTGTCTCATGAAAGGTTCAGTCAACGGCTCTTCTTTCGTTTCAAATGTATTCACAACCGGAGCAACTACTTCTTTCAAATTTTCAGCAAACGGAATAACTTCTTCTTCTCTTTTCAAGAAAGGCTCAGCTTTGATTTCTTCAGAAACCGGTGTCCATGTATTTACTTGCGTTGGAGATTCCAAAGGTCGAACGATTTCATTTTTCGGTTCATCTTCCAAAGGTCGAACGATACGAGCCGGAGCTTTTTCGAATCCTGTAATCGGAGCTGAATTGAATCCTGTAGCAATGATCGTTACACTCAATTTATCACCTAAAGTTGCGTCGTATCCATGTCCCCAAATTACATCAGCTGTTGAACCTGCCTCATCCTGGATGAAGTCAGTAATCGCTGTAATTTCGTCCATCAATACTTCTTTATCTCCGTAAGTGATGTTCAACAATACATATTTCGCACCGCTGATGTCATTATCATTTAACAATGGAGAAGACAATGCATGTTGTACCGCTTCGATCGCTCTGTTTTCACCATCAGCCGTAGCACTTCCCATGATCGCAACACCGCTATTTTTCATAACTGTATTTACGTCATTGAAATCCACATTGATATTTCCTGTTACAGAAATTACTTCAGCAATTCCTTTAGCAGCCATTGTCAAGACATTATCCGCTTGAGCGAAAGCATTTCCAATCGAAAGATTTCCACTGATTTCACGCAAACGTTCGTTATTGATTACCAATAAAGTATCAACATTCTGACGCATTTCATCTAAACCTTCTTCTGCTTGCTGGCGACGTTTACGACCTTCGAAACCGAAAGGTACTGTAACGATTCCAACAGTAAGAATTCCCATTTCTTTTGCAATTTGAGCAACAACAGGAGCAGCACCCGTTCCGGTTCCACCACCCATTCCTGCTGTAACAAATACCATTTTAGTACCGTTACTTAGCAAAGCACGAATTTCATCAATATTTTCAATCGCTGAATTTTTACCAATTTCAGGAATAGATCCTGCACCACATCCATCCGTCAAAGATGCACCCAATTGGATTTTCAACGGAACAGGAGAAATATCCAACGCCTGTCTGTCGGTGTTACAAACAATGAAGTCAACACCTACAATCCCTAAATTGTACATGTGGTTAACAGCATTGCTTCCGCCCCCTCCAACACCGATTACTTTAATAATTGATGAAGCATCTTTTGGTAAATCAAATTCTAAATTCGACATTTTTTTATTTTTTAGTTTCTGTTAATTAATTTTCCTCTGCAAACCAAGATTTCCCTTTCGACATAATTGAATCGAAAAAAGAACCTCTTTCTTTTTGTGAATGTGACTTCACAGTGTTCACATTAGACGCAGTAGTAGGCATATCCATTTTACCCAAAGTCTCAAATCCTTTCAATACCAATCCAATACCTGTAGAGTACATTGGACTAGTCAAATTATCAAAGTGACTATTGTTTGCCAAATGTTCCGTCGGGTAACCGATACGTGTATCCATTCCTGTAATATATTCAAACAATTGTGTTATATGCTTCAGTTGAGAACCTCCACCTGTAACAACAATTCCTCCAATCAATTTTCTTTCGTAACCTGAGTTACGGATTTCGTAGTACACCAATTCGACGATTTCTTCCATTCTCGCCTGTATGATGCTAGCCAGATTACGGATAGAAATTTCTTTCGGTTCACGACCTCTCAATCCTGGAATACAAACGATTTCGTTTTCCTGACTTTCACTCGCCAATGCAGAACCGAACTTCACTTTCAACATTTCGGCCTGACGTTTCATGATCGTACATCCTTCCTTGATATCTTCCGTAATCACGTTACCTCCGAAAGGAATAACCGCAGTATGACGAATGATTCCTTCATGGAAAATAGCAACATCCGTTGTACCACCACCTATATCGACCAAAACAATACCAGCTTCTTTTTCTTCGTCGGAAAGAACTGCATCAGCAGATGCAATCGGTTCCAAAATAATGTCTTTCACTTCCAAACCGGCACGTTGAACACATTTGTGAATATTCAACGACGCTCCAACATTTCCTGTGATGATATGAAAATTAGCTTCTAGGCGAACACCCGACATTCCAATCGGATCTTTCACTCCCTGCTCACTGTCAACAATATATTCCTGAGGAATTACTGTAATGATTTCTTCACCCGGAAGCATCACCAACTTGTACATGTCCTCGATCAATGCATCGATATCCTTTTGAGAAATCTCATCATCATTTTGGCTTCGTGTATGAATTCCTCGGTGCTGTAAACTCTTGATATGCTGACCAGCAATACCAACATTCACAACACGAATAATCAACTCACCCTCCACTCGTTGCTGTGCTTCTTTGACAGCAGCCTGAATGGACTGAACAGTCTGCTCAATATTTGAAACCATACCACGTCTCACACCTAGAGACTCACTCGTCCCCATTGACAAGATCTCAATCTTGCCATGCTCGTTCTTAGTTCCAACGAAACAGGCAATTTTAGTAGTTCCAATATCAAGTCCAACAATTACTTTAGCCATACTATTCTTTTTTCTTGCAAACAATTTGTTTGTCGTATTTCAAGCTGATTTCCTCATACTTGTTCCAACCTTCATACGGTATTGCATCCTTGTAGAAGATCTTCAGCTTCTCAAACTTATCACGAACTTCTTCATCTGTCCGAGCCGTTCCAAAGATTATTTTCTGCCCCCCAACCTCTGGTATCAGTACAAAATCACCGTTGCTTTTACGGTGAATCTGACCGATCAGCGCATGCAATAACTGGTCGCTACAAACATAATGAGAAATTCGGTACAAATCGTCCAGTTTTCGAATACTTTTCAAGGATTCATTGTTAATAATTTCTTGTACTGACGGGGAGTTCACGCGATCCGGAATATCACCGGTAACTACCACAACACGAGCAGTATACAATGATGATGGAACCATCGTGTATCCCATTTCATCCAAGTAAAAACTTTCGCCGTAGTTGTTAAATATACGTGCAATGGGTTTTCTGATTTCAACATCTATCGTCCAGGTTGAACCAATATTTGTATACACTCTGGCGGACTGAATTTCACTCATGGAACGGAGGTATTTTTCAACCTCGTTCACATTCAATTCCTTGTATTTCTGATTTTTATAGATCAAGCCTTTGCGTTTCAATCGGGTACGTAACTCATCTTCGGTCAGGAATGCATTTTCACCGTTGATATGAATGACAATATTCGGCTTTTCGATCGTCACCTCCTGTTGCGCCTTTTTGACCATGCTCATCAAGACCAGAACCGAAATTCCAAACAAAGACCAAAGCGATATTTTCAACCATTTTTTCATTTGTTCATCAACGCTTTTTTCAAAGGTTCCACGATTCGATCAATATCTCCCGCTCCGATTGTCAAGACAACACCCTCTTTTATTTTCTTCAAATACTCAACTGCCTCAACCGGTGAGAGTAATTGTTTTTGTGAAGCTGTAATATTTTGTAACAAAACATCACTCGTGACTCCAGCAATTGGTTCTTCACGTGCTGGATAGATCGGAAGCAAAATTGCTTCGTCCAGCTTCGATAATTCTTCAGCAAAACCTTCAAAAAAGTCCCTTGTACGGGAAAATAAATGAGGCTGAAAAACGCCTGTAATTTTTTTATTGGGATACAACATCCGAACCGATGAAACCAAAGATTTAATTTCTGTCGGATGATGTGCATAATCATCTATATAAACCAAATCCGGCGTTTTTACCTGGTATTCAAACCGACGTTTTACTCCGTTAAAAGACTTTAACCCATGACGGATTTCTGTTTCAGTCAAACCTAATTTCTGACACATCGCTACACAAGCAACAGCATTTTCTGTGTTGTGAATTCCTGGAAGTCCGTACGCTAAATCTTTCCATTCTCCAGCCGGAAATCTCAAATCAAAATGAAATTCCCCATCCGTAAACCTCAAATTTTCAGCCGAATAATCTGCAGTTGAATCGTTAACTCCGTAGGTAGCTACAGATGACTTGGCTGTTAGGTTCAATCCGTTTTTCATGATCAAAAAGCCATCGGGATGGATCAGATTCGCATAATCCTGAAATCCTTTTAAGAATACGCTTGCATCACCATAAATATCCAAATGATCCGCATCTGTAGATGTAATTATGGATGCAAAAGGTGAAAGCTGCAAAAAGGAACGATCGAATTCATCTGCCTCAATAACGGTATATTCAGATGCATAGGAAGTGATTAAATTGGAATTAAAATTGGTCGAAATCCCTCCCAAAAAAGCATTGCACTTTACGGAAGATTCGTTGAGAATATGTGCTAATAATGTACTGGTTGTAGTCTTTCCATGCGTTCCGGCCACACCTAATCCTTTTGAACTATTGGTAATGATTCCAAGTACTTGCGATCGTTTATACAATTGATAAGTGTTGGATTGAAAAAAATTCAATTCACCATGATTTTTCGGAATAGCCGGAGTGTAAACAATTAACGTCTCTTCATTTTGTTGAAATTTCTGCGGGATATTTGTACCCCAATCTTCAAAATGGATTTCAATTCCTTCCATTAGAAGTGCATCAGTCAAGGGAGATGGTGTTTTATCATAACCACTGACTTCCCATCCTAAAGTTTTAAAATAACGTGCCAAAGCTGACATACCAATTCCTCCGATCCCAATAAAATAGGCTCGTTTAAAATTTGAAAGCTGTACGTTTTTTATATCGCTCATATTATTATCTAGAGAAACATCCTCCCCCTTGATCCCCCTCCGAAGGGGGAAATGTTCCAATTATTTATTACAAATTTTTTCAATTTCATCAACAATCGAAGCGGTTGCATTTGGTTTTCCAAGTTGTTTGATTTCTTGTGACAATTTAGAACAGAGTTCCGTATTATTCAATGTTTCAATTGCTGTGGGAACCAATGTACTATGTGCTTCAATATCTTTTACCAAAATTGCGGCTTCCTTCGAAACCAAAGCCATTGCATTTTTCGTTTGATGATCCTCCGCCACATTTGGGGAAGGAACCAAAATTACCGGTTTTCCAAGTAGACACAACTCCGAAACTGAAATTGCTCCTGCACGTGAGATGATTACATCTGCCATTGCATACGCATAATCCATCCGCGAGATAAACTCAACTAACTTGATGCCATGTAAGTCGTTCCCCTCCAATTCATTCGTCAAGGCATTATAATATATTTTTCCACACTGCCAAAGAACTTGAATCTCTCTTTGTTTCAGTTCAGTTAAGTGAAACTTCACACTTTCGTTCAATGTTCTAGCACCCAAACTACCTCCGATTATCAAAATTGTTTTTTTGGAGGCATCCAACCCATAAAAGTCAAACGCTTCTTGTCGCTTTCCATCGGTAGCCACCATTTCAGGGCGAACAGGGTTACCGGTCAAAACAATCTTATCAGCAGGAAAAAATTTCTCCAAGCCTTCATAAGCTGTACAAATGGTTTTCACTTTTCCTGATAATATTTTATTAGTTTTGCCTGGAAATGAATTTTGTTCCTGAATCAAGGTCGGAATTTTCAGGAATGTTGCCGCTTGTAATGTCGGACCGGATGCATATCCACCAACGCCAATAACTACCTGAGGTTTGAAACGTTTAATGATTTTGATCGCATTATATAAACTTCCAGCAATCTTAAAAGGCAACAAAAAATTAGAAAAAGTCAGTTTCCGTTGGAATCCGGCAATCGTTAAACCTACAATTTTGTAGCCGGCAGCCGGTACTTTTTCCATTTCCATTTTTCCATTTGCACCCACGAACAAGATATCCACATCTGGATTTCTGCGTTTGATTTCATCAGCAATGGCAATGGCTGGAAAGATATGTCCTCCCGTTCCTCCACCGGATATTATTACTCGTTCAATTTTCATAGCGTTCGTAAACGTTAGCTGTTTCTGTTTTACCTTTTTTCAATGAATTTCCATTATCTACAAATGCACCATCTTCATCTTCTCCCCTGTCTTTATTTTGTTTGTTAGCAATGCTTTGGACAACACCTAAAGCCACGCACGTCATAATCAAAGCCGATCCACCCATTGCCAGAAGCGGCATGTTTTGTCCTGTAACTGGGAATGTCCCTGTACACACGAGCATATTTACGGAAGCCTGCATCAGCAATAAAACTCCGATTCCTATACACAAATAGGTTTCGAAGAGACTTTCTGCCTGCAATCCGATCTTAAAAATTCTATAGAGCAGAATCAAGTAGAGCAGTGTAAGAAAAACGGCTGAAACCGAACCGAATTCTTCCACAAAACTGGAATAATAGAAATCGGCATACGCTTCCGGGATGTATTCTTTCAATTTCCCGTCTCCCACTCCTTGTCCAAAAATTTTACCGTTGTAAATCGCCAATTGTGCATTTTTAGCTTGCGCATTGGCCATGATATTGTTCTCCTTATCACTCATATTTACGATCCGGTTCATCCAAGTCTCGTAACGGGGAAGCAAATTTAATTGAGGAACTGCGACATGAATTCCAACAACTATTAATAAGACTCCTATTCCACTTCCAATTACGATCGATAATTTCCCGAAGGGCACTTTACCGACAAACATCATCACCAAACAAATAAAAAATAAGATCGCAGCCGTCGAAAAATTATCCTTAACAATCAACCCACAAATAACAAAAACAGGGATCATCAACGGCCAAAAACCTTCTTTCCAATTGTTTAATAAATCTTTCTTCTTTACCAACATTTTTGCAACCGTTAAGATCAAAGCCAATTTTGCAAAATCCGATGATTGAAAAGTCAAACCAACGAAGGGAATTTGAATCCAACGACCGGCATCATTGACCCGTGTTGCGAAGAAAAAAGTAAAAATTAAAAGACAAATAGCAATGTAATAAGCAAACTTTGAGATTCTATAAAAATATTTCGGGTCTCTTCGGTGAATCCAGTACATTGCAAAAAATGCAATCACAACATATACCAAATGCTTAAAGAGATATTTCAAGGGAGTTCCACCGTCCATTTTGACCAAAATCGGAACAAAACTGTAAACACTTACCAACGAAAAAGCAAGCATTATCAGCGTTATGATCCAAATGACACGATCACCCTTTAAATATTTTAGATATTCTCTCACTTAGTTATTTTGGAAAAGTTCCAGGAACTCTTCGAATGTTTTTTTGTTTTCTTCCCAATCTTCACCCGAAGCTGAAAAAAGAAAAACTGAATTTTTTTTCTTGAATGTTTTGAGAAGAATCAACGCATCACTCAATGAACTTACACCAGCTACGTTCGGAATTTTATTCAGCGCTTCATCAGACAAATTAAGCAATGAATTATCGAACGTAACGACGGAATTCAATTGAACACATACATCAAAATCTTCTTCTATCGCATTATTAATATCTGCTGCATTTCCAATCCAGACAACCGGAAAAGGAAAGGAGTGAATTGTATTTGTAAGAAGATGTACATTTGGTTGGTACCATGAAAACACATCCATTCCCCATAATTTTCCATGTGGACGTAATGTCAGTTCTTTTGCTTTGTTCAGACCCTCGTTTCTTGCCTCTAACAAACGATTTTCCAAACTTACATTTAGTTTGTTTTCTTTCATATTTCTTGCTTGGTAGTAGTAAAGTAGAATTTATTAAAGTCTTCTCACAGCTTCTTTGAAAAGATCACCTCTGTGTTCGTAGTTTTCGAATAAATCGAAACTGGCACAAGCCGGTGACAATAAAACTGTTTCATCTTTGGATGCCAGGCGATAACCATAAGCAACTGCCTCCATTGCCGATTTTGCTTCAACAATCGTTTCAACAACTCCTGAAAAGGTGTCGATGATTTTTTGATTGTCCAATCCCAAACAGATGATTGCTTTAACTTTCTGCTTTACTAAATCCATCAGCTCTGAATAATCATTGCCTTTGTCTACTCCACCGACGATCCAAACGGTTGGTTTCTCCATTGTTTCCAATGCAAACCAAGTCGAATTGATGTTGGTAGCTTTTGAATCGTTAATGAATTCGATCCCGTGAACTTTCGCCACAAATTCTAGGCGGTGTTCAACGTTAACGAAGTCAGTTAGACTTTCACGAACGACCGCGTTCCGGATGTCGAGTATTCGTGCTGCTATTCCAGATGCCATGGAATTCTGGGCATTGTGCTTGCCCTTTAATGCTAAATCGTGAATTGACATAGTTAATTTTTCGTTTATGTTTATTGTTATTTGTTCCTCGTTTAAGTAAGCTCCGGTTTCCATTTCCTGATTGAGGGAAAAAGGTGCTTTTTTTGCTTTAATTTCTCTTTTTGCGATTTCGCGTTGTATGATCGGATCATCGAAATTGTAAATGAACCAGTCCTTTTCTGTTTGATTTTGCAGGATTCTGAATTTTGAATCTACATAGTTTTGCATTTCGTAATTGTAGCGATCCAAGTGGTCCGGTGTGATATTCAAGAGTAATGCTAAATCTGCTCGGAATTCGAACATATCGTCCAATTGGAACGAACTCAACTCCAGTACATACCAGTCGAAATTTTCCGTTGCGATTTGTTTTGCAAAACTTTTACCTACATTTCCCGCCAAACCAACATTGATCCCCGCTTTTTTCAAAATATGGTACGTCAACATAGTTGTTGTCGTTTTTCCATTGCTGCCGGTGATGCAAATGGTTTTTGCTTTGGAATAATATCCTCCGAATTCTATTTCGGAAATGATCTTAATTCCTTTCTCTTTCAATTTTTTGATGATCGGAGCTTTATCGGGAATTCCAGG